>CAJTKV010000113.1 GCA_910577075.1 uncultured Bacilli bacterium | reverse complement strand
CTACCTTTGCATCGCAAAACAAAACAACGATGGTGCCATAGCTCAGTTGGTAGAGCAAAGGACTGAAAATCCTTGTGTCCCCGGTTCGATTCCTGGTGGCACCACAAAAAAAGGAAAATGACTCCGTAGCTCAGTTGGTAGAGCAAGTGACTCTTAATCACTGGGTCGAGAGTTCGAGCCTCTCCGGGGTCACCAATTTTAAACTCAACTACTTGGTTTATAAGTAGTTGAGTTTTTCGTTATAGGTGTTTTGTCCACAAATTGTCCACCAAACTGAATCTTACACCTCACCGACATTAAAATTTTATGTTTTTGAATGTCGTTTGTCTGTGCTGAATGTCGGCGACATTCAATCGCGCGAACAAGTGAACGCTATTGGATGTTTTAAGAATCGTGAGTTAATGTTGACTCTCCCGTTAATTTTTACATAGCCAATGAGCGCCGACACAACCCCACCACCCCCACGACACAAAGAGCTACTCGACGAGTGGATTTCAAATAACTATGAAGAATACTGTGACTT
>CAJTKV010000112.1 GCA_910577075.1 uncultured Bacilli bacterium | reverse complement strand
TCTTTATGTGAAGTAATGAAAGTATCAAGATCAGGATATTATAAGTGGTTGCAAGATAAAGATGTATTGAATAATTATGAAATAAACAGAAAAGATTTAGGAGAATTAATAAAAGATATACATAATCATAAACCAAGTTATGGGTATCATAGAATAAATGCTGTAATAAGACGAGAAACAGGTTGGATAGTATCAGATAATTTAGTTCATAAAGTATGTAAAATATTAGGTGTTAAATCCAAAGCAAAACATTATAAATATAAAAGACCTGGAGAAGAATCAATTAAATTTCCAAATAAAATTAATGGTAATTGGAATACTATAAGACCATTTGAAAAAGTAGTATCAGATACAACTACATTTTATTTTAAAAAGAAAAAATATGATTGGACATTCTATTTAGATGTTTTTAATAATGAAATAGTTGGATATGATGTAAGAGAATCTATGTGTGGGAATGGTATAATAAATCATCGTCTAGCTTTGAATAATATGTTAAATAACAAAATAAAAAGAGGATACGAAAACCTTGAAACAATCGTTCACACTGC
>CAJTKV010000111.1:320-557 GCA_910577075.1 uncultured Bacilli bacterium | reverse complement strand
AACTCTTTACCATACCACTTAGTCAATGCTAAATCATATCCACCATCCATTAAACCAAATGAATTAGCAGGGGAAACTACACATTGAACCCTTGTATTTTTTATAAACTTCTCAAAACTTTCATTTACTAATATAACATTCTCATCTTTAAAGTATAGTTGTAAATACTTAAACTTATTAAAATCTTTCTCAATTAAATATATTTCCATTTCTACCACTCCTAAATAAAAACATTAT
>CAJTKV010000111.1:0-310 GCA_910577075.1 uncultured Bacilli bacterium | reverse complement strand
AAAACAACTAAATATCTTTGTTGTTAGATATGAAAATCATAAATTTTTAAAATACTTCGTTAAACACATCAAATTAACGAATTTAACACTTTCTACATCAATTACACTAGTTTGATATTTATATCGTGTTAAAACTTAAATAAACATAGTAATTCACGATGATACAATTTAATCACAAATAAAAGAGTATAATATTTTACTATTACACTCTTACAATACATACGGTTCGTATATATTATTATGAAGAAGATAAATCATCTAGTATATTGAAAACTAGTTCTGGTTCTTTATCATCTTCTCTTGGAAATCT
>CAJTKV010000110.1 GCA_910577075.1 uncultured Bacilli bacterium | reverse complement strand
ACTGTACCATTAAAGACAAGTCCATGTCGACTGTCAAGGAATCTTTTGAAACCGCCTTGCACGCATTACCTTCCGATATTGTTTCCCCATGATAATAGGAAACTCTCATTTCGCCATGATATGTACCTTTCATTTCAAAAAGTGCTCTTTGAATTTCAGATGATGAAAACTTTGGCTCATCCTTATTGCAACTTGAAATGAACACCAAGGCAATGAACAGAATAATTGTGGTTATTTGCTTCATACTTTTTCCTTTCTCGTATGGCTCAATAGAGAGATTAATTTATAATGCAGAAACGTGAGCCAACTATGCCACCTCTAAGAAACTGTTTAAATTTGATTCAATAAAATTTTTATGGCAGCCAAATCAATCATTTCTTCAGCGACCTCGGTTGATTCTTCATAATTGCGAGAAAGGCGACGGAACCAGTCAAGCCATGAGAAAGTTCTCTCGACCACCCATCTGAGAGGTTTCGGTATGAATCCCCTAGTCCCGTTTGGAGTATTGGAAACCTCAAGGCTGATTGCAAAATCTTTTTCAATATCTTTAGCAATCTCCCCTCGGTAACCCCGGTCAACAAGAACCTTTTCAAGCCGTTCCCACTCTCTGTCTGCTGCATTACACAATGGGTGAGCCTGATGGGAATCATGAACCGATGCACTGCATACTGTCCGGGCAAGAATAAAGCCATTGCGGTCTACCACGATGTTACGTTTGATGCCCTTGACCTTCTTGTTT
>CAJTKV010000109.1 GCA_910577075.1 uncultured Bacilli bacterium | reverse complement strand
TTAATATTTTTCAATTTTTCTAACTTACGTTGATGAAGAGTGATAAGGTTATCTAGATTATTAAATAAATCTGTTATTTCCTTTTGTTCGGAAGATTTAGGAATTAAAACTTCCATTGGTTTTAAATCTGCAAATGGTGGAATATTCTTCATGGCAGATCCATTACTATGTTCTTTAGAAAAATCATCTATCATATTGGAGAATACAATTTTATACATGTCTTTATTAATTTGTTTCTCATCAACTCTAACTCTCATAAGAGCTTGATTTATTATTCCAGGCTCTGAAAATAAAGGCAATTCATATATTTCACCTATAGTTCCAGCACATGAAATTATAATATCTCCTGAATGTGTTTCAAAATTTCTTAATTTATTTGCATATTCTTTAGTGATAAAATATCTTTCTAATTTCCAATCTTTATTTATTGCATTTTGTTGTTCATATACTTTAACAGAATCTTTACTTTTTGGAACAAAAATTTCTTTTTTTAAAGCACTTCCAAAAGGTCCTTTTTTATAATCGGCCATCTCTCCAAACTTACGTTGTTCCCAAGAATATTTTTTACAAAAGCACTTACGTTGATGAAGAGTGATAAGGTTATCTATCTCAAATAAAATATTACCAATTTTTTCTTGTTCAACTATTGCAGGTATTTTTAAATCCATATTCATCATTATATTTGAATTTAATTTTGCTCTTCCACCACCCACAAGTAAATGCTCTATGTTGGTTCTTGAAATACAAAATTTCAAAAATTTATTATTACCAATTTTTTCTTTAGATTGTAATACATGTACGTGATTATTAGCCCAAAATAAGCCATTTACATAATTCACAGGATAATTTTTCAGATCATTTGCACCATCTTCGGCAATAAGAATAAATTCACCCTTATGTGTAAAACCTTTAACATAATCTTGAATTCCATTTGCACCATAATATGGAATGTTGCCTTTTTCTCTTTGATTAGCTGCAACTGGAACTCTTAAATTATCAAAACGATTGCATATTTCTTCTAACTTACGTTGTTCCCAAAAAAAAGTAGACCAAATTATTGATCTA
>CAJTKV010000108.1 GCA_910577075.1 uncultured Bacilli bacterium | reverse complement strand
ACTTCCTTAGTTTGTGTAGCACTAAAATAAACTTTATAAATAAATTTCACGACATACACTTTTCTAATAGGGTCATGCTCCGTTACGACATCTAATAAAACTGCTGGATATGATTTTCTGTTTACCATATCCAGTGTTTCTGTGTTCTGATTATTTTTATCCATTTTACTTTTCTCCTCCTAATTTTACTATTTCAACTTTTTTCATAAAGTCGACTACTTCTTGATTAACTGTTATATCAGAAAACTTTATCGGTCTTCTTAAATACAAAGTTTCAAGAGAAGTACATCTACTTAATGCTACATAGGTTTGCCCAGTAGCAAAAGCACCAGTACCTAAATCGATTAATACCGACTTATATGTTTGTCCTTGTGCTTTATGAATGGTAACAGCCCAAGCAAGTTTTATTGGATATTGTTCAAATTTTCCAATAACCTCTTGTGAGAGTTCTCCATTATTTAATACATACCTACTATTTTCCCAAGTATATTTTTCTACGGTGTACTCTGTATTATCAATGATTACTTTTATTTCATCATCTTTCAGACTTGAAACAACCCCAATAGTTCCATTGACCCATCTTCCAAATCGGTCATTAATAACCATCATTATTTTAGAACCAACTTTTAAATGAAGTTCTTCATCATTAGGGTACTGTCTTCTTGGTATATTTCCCTCAACTTTAGCCTTAAAAGTAAATTCCTTACTTTGTAATTCATCAAGTTTAGACTTGTTAATACTATCAACAATATCATTCCTAGTTGCTAAAGTAATAATATCTTCTTTTACATCTCCAGTAATTACTCGTTTATTAAGAATATCAAGAGTTTCTTGAGAAACAGTTCCAAGTCTTACCTCATTTAGAATACTCTTAAAATTTTCATCACTTTGTCTAAAAACTTTATTTAATTCATAAACCTTCAAACTATTGTCATCGATGAAGTTGTTATTTTCAAAAGCATGTGCTTTATAAAACATTAATTCACCATACTCACGTTTTAACCTAGATTTTACAACATCATCTGTTACAATTGGTAACAACTGATACAAATCTCCAAAACATATTAATTGTATTCCACCAAAAGAACTTGAACCACCAGTAGCATATTTACACATGGTATCTATAATGTCTAATAAATTAGGTGGGACCATTGATATTTCATCAATGATGATAGTATCAATCTTTTTTAATAAATCTTTTAAATGTGGTCTCATTTTATCAAGTTGTAATTCCTCAACAAAATTAATCTTTGGATCCAGTCTAAAGAAAGAATGTATTGTTTGACCCCCTATATTTAAAGCAGCCACTCCAGTAAAAGCAAGTA
>CAJTKV010000107.1 GCA_910577075.1 uncultured Bacilli bacterium | reverse complement strand
TTGCCGAAATTTTAAAACACTCTTGCTTTGTAATAGATTGGATTTGACTGTACTGAACCCAAAAAATTGGACATTTTTTGACTAGGTACTAGGCAACTTGGGAATGAACTCTGTATTGTACAGGGCTCATTCCTTTTAATTTGCCCTTTATCCTTTTATTATTATAATAATCTATATATTCTATTATATCTTTTTCTAATTCTTCTATGGTTTTATATTCTTTCATATAAAATAATTCTGATTTTAATAAACCAAAGAAATTTTCTGCTAATGAATTATCTAAGCAATTTCCTTTTCTTGACATACTTTGTCTAATACCTTTTTCTTTTAACAAATGTTGATATTGTTTCATTTGGTATTGCCATCCTTGGTCTGAATGTAATATTAAATCAGTATTATTTGGTATTTTACTAAAAGCTTTTTCTAACATATCAACTACTTGTGCAAACACGGGATGTCTGGACAGATTAAAACTTATTACTTCTCCATTAAATAAATCTACTATTGGTGATAAATATAGTTTTTCGTTGTGCACTTTAAATTCTGTTACATCAGTAACCCACTTTTGATATGGTTCTTCAGCATGAAATTCTCTATTTAAAAGATTATCACATATTTTTCCTACTTCACCTTTATATGATTTATATTTTTGTGCTCTTACAAAACATTGTAATCCTAGTTCTTTCATAAGTTTTCTTACTGTTTTATGATTAATACAAAAATCCCTATTATGAAGTTCTAATGTTATTCTTCTATATCCATATCTTCCTTTATTTTCATGATATATAGCTGTTATTTCTTCTTTTACTTCTTTGTATTTATCTGGTTCCTTCATTCTATTTAATTGATAATAAAATGTACTTCTTGTTACTTCTGCATATTTTAACAAAGCCTCTAATTTAAATTCATGCCTTAATTCATCTATTACTATTACTTTTTCGATTGTTTTGGCTTTGTTCTTTCCTGAACTAAGGCTTGCAATTTTTTTAAGTATGCATTTTCCATTCTAAGTCTCTGATTTTCTGCTATTAAATCTTCTTCTACTTCTTTAGATAGCTTCTTTTTTCTTGTTTTAGAACTCATATTTTTATTTCTACCACGTCGTTCCTTATATAGACCTTGTGGTCCTTCCTCATAATATATACGTTCCCATTTAGTTGCTTGGTCTACACTTCCTAAATTAAAGTGTATAGCTGTTTCGTTAGCAGATAAATGGTTTGTATGCATATATTCTACCACATTCTGTTTAAATTCTCCACTATAAGATGATTTAAAATTTTTTAATAATCCTTTTTCTCCATGTTCATTATATTTTTTTACCCATCTTGTTACTGTTAAATCTGAACCTATATTAAAGTGGTTTGCAGTTCTTTTTAAGCCTCCATTTTTTAAATAATAATTAACAACTTCTAATTTAAACTCGTTTGAAAATTTACTCATATAAAATGAACCCTCCTTATTAAACTTTTTTGTCTAATAATTTGGGTTCACTTCAATATGCATACTTTCTCGTATTATTATTTATTTGCTTG
>CAJTKV010000106.1 GCA_910577075.1 uncultured Bacilli bacterium | reverse complement strand
ATTGTAAATTATCCCACGCCAAAAAGACCTCAAAAATACAAATTTTTTTGAAGTCAAAATAATATCAAAATAGAAATATTATTTTAATAAAGACGGATTAAAATCAATATCATTTTTCTCAAGTGAGTAAATTACTCTAATCAGTTTTTTACAAACATGAGACAATGCAACACGATGACATTTACCTTCAGAACGTTTCTTAAGGTAATAATCATAAAATTCAGGAGAAAATCTTAAAATTGCCATTGCTGAGTTCATAATAGCATATCTAAGATGACCAGAACCATGTTTAACCATTTTGCCATTATATTCTAATGTACCAGACTGGTTTATACTAGGGTCTAAGCCAGCAAAAGCTAACATTTTATTTGGATTAGAGAAATTTTTAATATCTCCATATTCAGATAAAATAGTAGCAGCAGATATTTCTCCAATTCCTGGAATAGTAAGCATTCTAGGATTAAGTACTTTGATAATTGTAGAAATTTGTTTTTCTATTGGATCAATTTTATTATTAAAATCATTGTAGATTGAGACATATGTAGAAATAAGTAAATCAGTATTTTCATTATGAAAACCAACTGAATTTTTTGCAAGTTCTTTTAACTGAGCAAATTTAGCATAAGTAAATTTACCACGAGAAATTTTACGAATTGACTCGTAATCCTTCATTGCAGCAATATGTTTAGTATTTGTATATTTTTCTAAAATATATAATAGAGTAGTTGAAATCATATTGTTAAAGAAAGGCTTTAACTCAGGAAAAGACTTGTCCAATTCATTTGTTAAAAGAACAGCGAACTTACTTCTTTCTTTAATTAAATTTTCTCTTGCTCTACATAGTGACTTTAATGTAAAAATGTTGTATAATAAATCTGAATTTGGTTGGTAAGGAATAGACATTAAGAATTTAGCTATAGTTAAACTATCAGCTTTATCAGTCTTAGTCCTACGTAAGCTACGAGCTTTTAAAAACTGGTGTATTATAAGTGGATTAGTTTTGATGTAAGTATAACCATTATTAATAAGAAACAGTTCCAAATTCAAAGAATAGTGTCCTGTTGCCTCAAAAGCAATACGGATATCAGATTTATTATAGGGTTTCAAATGTTCCAATAGGCATTGAAATCCTATTTTATTGTTTTGAAAAGATAAATTTTCTACAATTAATTCACCTACATTTGAGATAATGCAGAAATCGTGTTTATATTTAGATATGTCGATACCGACGTAATATATCAAATATATGCACCTCCTAAAAATTAGTTTTTTATACACTGATAAGTTTGCCACAAGGATTGCTATTCATGTAATCTCGTAATCTAATAAAACATCATTAACAAAGGCTAATGTGTTAACTAACTAATTAACAATTAAAATAGAAATCTGTGGTTTGGGTCTCCTTTGACCAGTCCATAAAATGGCTGTAAAAAAATAGAAACAAATCCACAGTGTATTATGTATATTATACATCGTGAAGTATAATATATCAAAAATTTAAAAGAAAGGGATTAATCAATTAAATAGATTAATATTTCTATAGAATTGATTATACGAGAAAAAATGAAATTACCAAATAACAGAACAATAGCAGACTGCT
>CAJTKV010000105.1 GCA_910577075.1 uncultured Bacilli bacterium | reverse complement strand
ATTCAAATAGTTAAAATTAAGAAAGAAGAAAATTTAGAATTAGTAGGAAATATTGAAGACTAATATAGAGAATATCGGAATAAGTGTGTAAACTCTAGAAAATAAAAATTGACTATGATACAATAGAAAAAATCATAGTCAATTTTTCTATTGTAAGGAAGGAGTAAAAAATGGCTAAACATCAAAAAATATCAGAAGAGAGAAAAAAGTTCTTACAGGAGTTTATTTCACAAAATAATATTACAACAGCTCAAGATATTCAAGAGGCACTAAAAGATATGTTTAAGGATACATTGCAGGAAATGTTAGAAGCTGAAATGACAACACAATTAGGTTATGATAAGTACGAATACACTGACACTGAGAAAACCAATTATAGAAATGGATATGGTTCAAAAATGATACATTCAAGTGCAGGAGACTTTAAAATAGATGTACCAAGAGATAGAAATGGAGAATTTGAGCCAATGATAGTAGAAAAAGGTTCAAATGATATTTCAGATATAGAGCAAAAAATAATTAGAATGTATGCAAGAGGAACATCAAACAAAGAAATTTATGAACAAATGAAAGAACTTTATGGAGTAAATATTAGCCCAGATATGGTAACATCAATAACAAATAAAGTTATTCCAAAAATAAAAGAATGGCAAAATAGACCATTAGAAAGTGTTTATCCAATTATATTTATAGATGCAACATACTTTAATGTAAAAATAGAACAAAGTATAGTAAAAAGAGCTGTATATATAATTTTAGGAGTAAATTTAGCAGGAGAAAAGGAAGTTTTAGGTTTTTATATAAGTGAAGTAGAAAGTGCAAAGCAATGGGCAGGAATATTAAATAATTTAAAAAATAGAGGAGTAAAAGATATACTATTATTATGTGCAGATGGACTATCAGGATTAAAAGAAGCAATTGGAGCAATATTCCCAATGGTAGAATTTCAAAGATGTATAGTCCATATGATAAGAAATACTGTTGCTTTTGTATCATATAAAGATAGAAAAGAATTATGCAAGGATTTAAAATTAATATATACAGCACCAGATGCCGATGTAGCATATACAAATTTACTTGAATTACAAGAAAAATGGTCAAAGAGAAAAGTCTCATTAGATAATTGGAGTAATAATTGGGATGCGATAGTTCCATTTTTCAAATTTGGACCAGAATTAAGAAAAATAATGTATACTACAAATGCAATAGAAAGCCTTAATAATAGCTATAAAAGAATAAATAAAGGACGTAGAATCTTCCCAAGTGAAATATCATTAGAAAAAAGTTTATTTTTAGCAACAGAAATAATAACAGAGCGTTGGACAGCAAAATACCAAAATTGGGGTGTTATTCTACAAGAATTAAAACTTCATTATGGAGATAGAATACCAAATACAATCACATTATAATGAAATTATGTTCACTTAACATATCCTTTTAAATAAGGTTTATTAAGTGAACTCAAAATAATAGATTTTTATTATTTACATTATACTAAAAATAGTGTATATTAAAAATATAAAAATTAGATACTACAAAATTAATTATAGTATCTAAACAATCATAGTTAATTCTAGTTTACACAGTAAACTCTATATTCTCCTGAAACTTACATCGTTTAATTTCTTATTCATTTGTGCGAATAAGTAAAAGAACAGGTTAATATCTGCTCTTTTATATATAT
>CAJTKV010000104.1 GCA_910577075.1 uncultured Bacilli bacterium | reverse complement strand
GCAAGCTTTTATTACGGGAACAGGGCAATTACATGGTGAAACATTTGCCCTTGCCTTTAAAAAGATATATACTTTTGGACCAACTTTTCGGACAGAGAATTCGAATACGAAGACGCATGCTAATGAATTTTGGATGATTGAACCAGAGATTGCTTTTTGTGATTTAAATGGCTTAATGGATATTGAAGAGGATATGCTAAAAAGTGTCGTATCCTATGTTTTAGAACATGCTAGTGATGAAATTAATTTCTTAAATGAATTTGTCGATAAAGGACTAAAAGAAAAATTAGAAAAGTTGGAATCTTCGGATTTCGTTCGCATTACGCATCATGAAGCTATTGATTTACTTAAGAATGCTGATGTTGCATGGGAATTCATACCAGATTATGAAAGTGATATTGCCAAGGAACATGAAAAATATATTACGGAGTATTATAATTCACCAGTGTTCATTACTAATTGGCCAAAAGATATTAAAGCTTGGTATATGAAGACTAATGAAGATGGACGCACTGTGGCTGCTGTCGATTTAGAAGTTCCAGGAGCAGGAGAATTAATGGGTGGATCACAAAGAGAAGAGGATTACGATACCTTGATTAAACGTGCTGAAGAAATGGGCGTAAACAAAGAATCTATCGAATGGTATTTAAATACTCGTCGATATGGAACTTGTTATCATGCTGGTTTTGGTATGGGCTTTGAAAGATTACTTATTTATTTAACGGGTATTGAAAATATTCGCGATGTCATACCATTCCCACGAACACCAGGAAACTGTGAATATTAAAAAGGAGGAAAAAGAATGAATAGATATAGAACACACATGATAGTTGATCTAACGGAAGAGTTAGTCGGCGAAAAGATATTAGTAAGTGGCTGGGTAGAAAATATCCGTGACCATGGAGGAGTTTTATTTCTCGATTTAAGAGATGAAACGGGTACTTTACAAACGGTATCTAATGATGATGATATGTTTAAAGGTATTGCCAAGGAATCAGTGGTAAGATTATCTGGTACTATAAGAAAAAGAGATGAAGGAACGGAGAATAGTCGAATAACAACTGGTACAATTGAGTTATTGGTCGATGAGTTAGATATACTAGGGCCTTCTCTTCATGAATTGCCTTTTGAAATTATGACATCTAAACAGACGAAAGATGATGTCAGATTAAAATATCGTTATCTTGATTTGCGAAATGAAATGGTTAAAAATAATATAAAATTACGTGCTGAAATACTACATTTTTTGAGAAATAAGATGTATGATTTGGGATTTACGGAAGTACAAACGCCAATATTAACGGCTTCATCACCAGAGGGAGCAAGAGATTTTGTCGTACCATCAAGGCTTTTTAAAGGTAAATTTTATGCCTTACCACAAGCACCACAGATATATAAAGAGTTACTTATGGTTGGCGGTTTTGAAAAATATTTTCAAATAGCGCCTTGTTTTAGAGATGAAGATGCACGTGCCGATAGAACGTTAGAATTCTATCAGTTAGATTTAGAAATGTCATTTTGCAATGAAGATGATGTCTTGAATGTAGGAGAAGAAATATTTTATGATACATTTACTAAATTCTCCAATAAAGAGGTTAGTCCACGACCATTTAGAAGAATAGCTTATAGAGATGCTATTGATTTATATGGTTCCGATAAGCCAGATTTGCGTTTTGATATGACTATTAAAGATATAACGGAGATATTTAAGAATACGGAATTTACCGTATTTAAAAATGTCATAGCTGCATCGGGGGTTAT
>CAJTKV010000103.1 GCA_910577075.1 uncultured Bacilli bacterium | reverse complement strand
TTTTTATAAGGGAAAATTATGGAGAAGACATCTTGGAATGTTTAAGAGAAAATGGTTTTCCGCTTCCTTGTTATGATGTAAACGATTTTTATAAAGCTTATTATGAAAGTAAATTTGCTTTTTCTAAATTAGGTCGTTAAATTGGTTAATTGTCAAATAGTGTGTGCAGATACAAAAAGTGATAATTAATAGTAAGGGTTAATGCCAATTAGGTATTAACTTTTTTAGTGGAAGAAATTAAGCCTTTGCAAATCATAATACGAGCTTTAAATCTACGAAAAGAACGAAATCCAAAAGCAATTCTTTTAAGAACTTTAATAAAGTTGTTATTGCCTTCAATAAAGCCATTATGATAAGGATTATCAAAGGTATTAAGAATAAAATCTTTGAATTCAATAAGAGAATTTAAAGAAGTTTTCATATAATCAGAGATATTTTCATGTTTTTCATTAAGAACTTGAATAAAAGAAAGTTTATCTTTAGTTTTAAATGCAGATAGTAAACGTTGGTATAAATCATAAGTATTTTTTAATATGTCATTTAGGTTGACAATAAAGTTCACAACATCACTTTCTGTCATAAGAGAATTAAAACAAGTAAAACGTTTCCAATGTTCAAAATCTAAATCATTCTTATCTTTAAGAAGTAATTTCCAATAACGTTTAAGTTTGTTGTAATTTTTTTTATCTTGTTTCATGAATTGAATTCTCGTTTTGTTTAAAGATCTAGATATTAACTGAACTAAATGAAATTTATCAATGATAATAGAAGCATTAGGAAACATTTTTTTAATTAAAGAAACATAAGGAGAATACATATCAATAACAATAAATTTTACTTTAGAACGAGATAAACGAGAGTAATAGGAGAAATACTTCATTAAACTAAATAATCTTCTATCTTCCACAATATCAATGGTTTTACCGGTTTGAGCATTACATAAATGAAAACTCATAGCTCCATCAGCAGATTTAACAGACTTAAATTCATCAAAAGAAAGAACAGGAGGGAGGTAGTTTTTACAAATACGAGTGGTATCATAATAAGAATCCATGATACGTTCAACAGTATTAGGAGAGACGTTATTGTCTATAGAAATATCTTTTTCAGAACGTTTTTTTATTAAATCTTTAGCAATATGCCATTTGGTATTATTAGAAATAAAACAACCATATTCCACAATATTAGATTTTAAAGTAAAGGCCTTATGACAATGTTTGCAAAGATAGCGTTGTTTATGAAGACGAAGAATGGTTTTAAAACCAGAGACATTAGGGATCTTAATGTTAGAAATAATAAAACCATGTTTTTCAAAGAGTTCATCAAAAGGAACACCACACTTATCACAATGAGTAGGTTGATAAGATAAATAACCTTCAAATATCTTATGAGTAATACCTTTGATATTCTGTTTAAAATAACAATTTTCATAAAAATGAATATTATTATCTTTTAATTCTAAGATTTCCATAATATAATTTTGATTAGACATATAAGCACCTGCTTTCATTTTTTGTTTGAGCACTTAAATTGTATCAGGTATTTGCTTCTATGTCTTTTTTTTTATTTCATAATAATAGTGCATATAACAATTACGTTACACACACTAAATATTTTACAACCATTAATTTCTAGATAGTTTCTTTTTTTTACGAAATATTTTTAAAAGTGTAAAATCTTGAATTATAATTTCAATATAATAAATTAAATATTGAAGAAATGTGCTATCCTATAAGTAGAGAGTAGGGTATATATGAAAAAAAATTTATTTAGAATAATAGCAATTATCTTTCTT
>CAJTKV010000102.1 GCA_910577075.1 uncultured Bacilli bacterium | reverse complement strand
GTTTTACTCTGCTCTATTAGATAATAAAATTTAAACTTTTAAACTAGCCATTTTTTAAAATCTTCTATTTCTTTTTGTAATTTTTTATAACTTTCACTTTGTTCAATAGCTTCGGTATATTCTCTTTCTAATTGCATTAAAGATTCGATTTTTCCCTCAGGTGTAGCATTAGCTTTTAATATTTCTGAAATTTTTTGAAATAGTTCTTTTTGACCTTTTATGTCATCAACTAATATCGTTTTCTTTAATACTTCTGTGAAATCCACCTTTTGATATTCACTGATTAAATCACATTCAACATCTCTTTCTTTTAATTCTGCTAACTGCAAATTATAAAGAGTATATTCCATACTTGATGGTTTTTCTCTTGAAAGATCTAAAATTAACTCTTCCGCATCTTGACCAATCTTAACTCCAATAAAAACTTTTTGGCAATGTGCACATTGATATATACAGTATTCATAATCAACTGGAGGATAGTATTCAGCTACTTTCTCTTTTTGACAATACTCAGCATGAGATCCAGGATTTAGTTTATACCAATTTTCTTCCTCTTTATAGCCTTTAAATTTTATCATTTCATCTTCTATCTTTTTTTCATCCAATACGACAAATACATGCTTTGAACATGGAGTATCTTCTTCGGGCTTTTTTTCTCTTTCTTGATTTTGTATTGTTAAAAGTTTTTTTAATATATCTTTTAGTATTAAATGATTAATTCCCGTTTTATTTGCTAAATCTTCTCCTTTAATTTTCATAATTTCCAAAACCTCTATTTTTATGTTTATATCTTTATTTTATCATCTTTTATATTATATTTAAACCTATACTTTAGTATTTTGTGTTTTATTTTCTTATGTCTTTTGCCTGAAGTGATTTTTTTACTATCTGAGCTTTTTCATGAAGTTCTTTATCTATCCAATATTTTTGTTCTTCTTCATCATAAAAATATCCAAATTCATTTGCAAATATATGACATAAAGTATTAAGAGATATGCGTCTGCCATCTTGAATTTCTACTTCGCCACTTGGTTCTTCTAAGATTTTGCCATTGTTTAAGTTCTCTAGTAATATATCACAAAAATTTCTTCCTTCCATTGTTTTAGCATTAAGGAGTTTTTCGGCAACATAATTTTGAAAGGCTTCTAATGTATAACACCCATATAATATTTGTTGAGGTTGGAAATTATAAGCTAAAGACAACATTTTATTTGAGAATTCTTCTACAGTAGTATCTTCTGTAATTGAAACCTCAAGATTGAATTTTCTCCTTTTTTCAAAATCTTCACCTAATATAATAAGTCCACTTTCTACTAATTTATTAAAAATTTCTTTATTACTCTCATCTAATGAGGAATAATCAATAGTTATGAAACCTTTTGAGTAAGCTAAATCAGATGTTATATCGTTTTTATTTGCAGAGCTTGCAAGTGTTAAAATATTGCAATCAAACAAATATTGACAAGCTTCTAAACAAGGCGCATCAACAATGATATCTAAGGTCTCTCGATTTTTTACATATGTATCTTGTGTTCCTCCTCGACCACCATAAAATGCATTTGACAATAAATTAAAACTTTGAGCATCGGCTTCAATATTTTTTATTAACAAGATAAATCCCCTCCATCAATCATTTAGTTTATTATATCGTTTTTTCTTTAAAATATAGAGTCTATATTAAATTTTATTCTTTCTTTTGTCACCTTTTGTCGAAGCTATTGACGACCTTTTTTTAATCATTATAATAAACTCTTCGAGAGGCATGAAGATGTCTATCACTTCCATTTTTACTGCAAGTTTTATTTTATTCAGGGGGTTTTATTATGGGGGTGATGATT
>CAJTKV010000101.1 GCA_910577075.1 uncultured Bacilli bacterium | reverse complement strand
ATTTGTTTGAATATGCAAGTAAAGATATGGACTTTGAAGGTCGTGGAGATAGTTATGCTGCCCATTGCCCAAAACACATTGACAAGACACCTTCTCTTGTAATTACGCCAAGTAAAAACTTATTTCACTGTTTCTCTTGTGGGGTAGGAGGAAATATCATCAACTGGCTAATGACATTTGAGAATATGTCATTTAACGATGCGGTTGAAAAAGTTGGTTTATTAGCAGGAGTAGATGTAAGGAACTTAAAGCAATGTAGTGCATTAAAAGTATATAAAAATCTTGCACGAATTACAGAACCTAAAAAGAAAAGTGTTGTTGATAGAGTTATACTGAATGATTCTGAAATAGATAAATACGAAGATAAGACTCCTGAAGAGTGGATAGATGAGGGAATCAATCCAGACATTATGAAGAAATACAATATTAGGATTGATAATATAACAAATAGAATTGTCTACCCTGTATATGATAGCGAATTACGACTGATAGGATTTAAAGGACGTACAAGATATAAGAACTATAAGGAAATGAAAATTAAGAAGTATCAAAATTATCAGAAGATTGGCACAACAGATTTCTTTATAGGGATGAAAGAAAACTACGAAAACATTATAGTTCATGATGAAGTTATCATCTTTGAGGGCATAAAGTCCGGCATGAAAGTAGAAGGGTGGGGATATAATTACTGGCTCTCAAGTGAAACTGGATGGTTAAATGACGAACAAGTGTTGTTGCTAATTAAGTTAGGTGTAAAAAAAGTAGTCATTGCGTATGACAATGATGTTGATATGAAAAAAATACGAGAGTGTACCGAAAAACTTAGGAAGTTTACAAATGTTTATGTTGTGACTGACAGAAGGTTTGTAAAAGATAGATTATTAGGAAAAATAGAAGATAAGATGTCTCCTTGTGATAAAGGCAAAGCAGTATGGGAGATTTTATATAGAGAGAAAAGGAGGCTGTGAGAATATTTGACATGAGAGTAGGAGAAAAATATATAAATAAATTCGGAAATATTGCTGAAATTGTTAAATATAAAAGTACAACAGATTGCGATATATTGATAGATGGATATGAACTAAAAGAACATGTTCAATATTGGAATATTAAAAAAGGAATGTTTAAAAGTAGCCTACTCCCATCAGTTTGTGGTGTTGGTTACATTGGAATTGGAAGTTATAAATCTCGTGATGAAAACAATAATAAAACAAATGCATATAGTGAGTGGATTGATATGCTAAAGAGATGTTACGACAAGAAGAGATGGGAAAAACACCCTACATATAAGGGTGTTGAAGTATGCGGTGAATGGCTTGATTTTCAACAATTTGCTTGTTGGTATTATGAAAATAGCGTTGATGATAGCATCAAGTATGAAATAGATAAGGATATTTTAGGTGGAAAATTATATTCTCCTAAAACATGTATTCTTATTCCGCATATACTTAACATCGTTTTGAGCAGAAATCCTAAAAGGATTAATAATACATTTCCTGTTGGTGTAGAACCAACTAAAGGATGTATAAATAAATATACGGCACGAATAGTGTTGATCATCAAATTATCTGCACCTACTTTTGTCAAATTATTTTAACCCAGTTTTGTCACATTCCTTTAGTCCATGCATACTAATTGAACCAGATTCTTCAGATTCATTTATCCAGTTTTCCCATTTATTGTATACACAATTACCCATTAACTTTTCTATAAACCCTGTTTTGGATAACTGCATCTGTATCTGTCTGAAATTGTCTGAATATTTATCAGCCGCGAAAACAGCCGGAATCAGGGTTTTTTCTCCCGCTGCAGCACAATTCATAAAAACGGCGCCTCCATCACAGTATGAAGGCACCGTTTTGAGTTATCCTTATTTAATTGTATCAGTGTTCCATACACTTC
>CAJTKV010000100.1 GCA_910577075.1 uncultured Bacilli bacterium | reverse complement strand
TTTTAGTTGATTGTTATTCTAGCACATTTACACACTATTGTCAAATATAACTTACTTTGAGTTTAGGTATTTTCTAAAAAAATAGGAAAATTTGGAGATTGGAATAACTAAGAAGCAAAAAAAGATAAAAAAAAGAAAATTAGCACACAACATACTCGGGCACTTATAGGTGTCCGTTTTAACTAATACAAAATTAGCAAAAATTTATAATTTCAATTCAAGTTGGATAAATTCGCTTTTTTCTATATGTTGCCATTCTTTGATGCCTTCGTGAGCTAATGCTAATATATTTTTAAAGCCTCGTGCAATCTGACTTAGCCATACTATACTTTTTTGTTTTAAAGATTTACTCGCGTATATTATCTTTATGGTAAGTAAGTTTTTATTTATTTTATCTGCTAGAAAAGCTAGATGTCCTAAATGTATTGTAAGCATCATATTTAAAATATTCATGCTTTTAAGGGTTCTTACTCTCATATTTTCAAAATCATATTCCTGTTTCTTACCTCTAAAATGTTCTTCGATTCTACATCTTGAAAAATACAGTCTTGCTACTTTTATGACATCTTCTTTGTTTTTGACTTCTATATTAGTAAGCAGTTTCATTGGATGCTCCTCACTTAAACCATATACTATTACTAAAGTGTATTCCCGTTTATTACAAGGTAAGGTTGCCTTAGTATAAGATAATGTTAGATTATACTCTTCATTATCAAACAAAGCTTTATAAAGTATCTTACCTTTTCTTGTCTTAGATACTTCTTCTACACTTTTCTTTTTCCCCTTGAATAACAATGTTCTTGTATCATCTAGTCTTACTACGAATCGATGGTGATTATTAGTCATATAAGTGAATATCTTATTATCATCATATCCTCGATCAAATACGCCTGTAAAGTTTGCTCCACATACTCTTTCGGCTACTTTTATGCTTTCCAGAGTATAGGTGTTCTTACTTTCAAAAGCTTCACTCTTACATGAATAGATTTTGCTATATATACTAACTGGCTGAGATTCATTTTTAGTAAGTACTGTTGCCTCGCATACATGATAACCATTTACTATTCTTTTGTCTTTACTTGATGCATCTATTACTCTATCTAAATCCTCAAGCTTTCTAGAGTATTCTTTATTGATATCACTGTCATCAAATATAACTACATTGTCCTCACAACAAATGTGTTTTTTAACTTCATCGAGATAGTTATTCCATATGAGGCTTTCTTCATCTTCATACATATTTGCTAAATTATTGCATAACCTCTCAATAGTATAGTTCAATTTGATATCTTCATCTAGACTACGAGAAATCTCTGAAATAAGACAACTACCGCCTTTGGCAAGACCATATTGCATATCCATTATGAACTTACTAGTAGATTTATTTGCACCATTTGAAATTTTTTTAGAAAAATTGACGATTTCTCTTTTAATTTCATAAGTATTTAATGTATAATTATTCATGTAGACAACCTCCAATTATTTTTGTTTAGTACTATTAATTTTGCTTAATTAAATTATACTAAATTTTGGTGTTGTTTACCTTATTTTTAAAGCGAAAATCAGAGAAAAGTTTTCCACATTCTCTGTTTTTTTCTGTCAAGTTATTTTTTTACCTAAACTCAAACAAACATTAAGAATCTTAATTTTAATAGCTGCAATTTGACTTTTACACATTAACATGCTAAAATAACCGCCTATAATTAAAAAAGAAAAGGGGAATTATAATGAATAATTCTTTAAATGACTTAGGAAGTATACGTTTATCTAACGAAGAATTTCGATATTATTGTAAAGAAGCACAAGAAGGAAATCAATTAGCTCGTGAAAAGATTATATTATCTAATTACCGCTATGCAGAAAGTGTCACTAGAATATTTTTAGAAAAATTTCCAATTTACACTTATTTAAAAGACGATATCCTTTCTGTAGCGTTAA
>CAJTKV010000099.1 GCA_910577075.1 uncultured Bacilli bacterium | reverse complement strand
TATTTTTAAAAATTCTTTTTATTTTATTCATATTGCATCACTATTATAGTATACCATGTATACTTTAAGATGTGAACTAATGAAAGAAAGATTTGTTAGTTTATGATAGAATATTTTTTATTCTTTCTTATAAGAAAGAATAAAAAATCGCGTTTGAGTTTGGGCAGAGTATACCAAGGGTCTTTGAATCCATTTTTGTGACTGCCCGTCTCTTATCTTATTATTCATCTAGTCTTAGAAAGTGGGGTCTTGAATCCGTATAAACCGCATGATGAGATAATGGTAAGCACTAAGAGTCAAACTAGGAAAGGAAATATTATGAAGTATGTTTTAGTCTTGGATGTGGCTAAAGGGAAAAGTATGTTTATGTTGTCTTCTGATGTTGGTGAAGTATTAATTGAGCCAATTGAATATCAACATAATAAAACTAATTTTGAATTCATTGATTCTAAAATTAATGAGCTCAATATCAAAGATAGTTTAACTATTGTTATGGAAGCTACTAGTATTTATCACAAAGCACCAGAAAGATTTTTTAAAGAAAATAATTATCATACTATTATCTTTAATCCACTAATTGGAAAAGAAATTACGAGCACAATAAGAAAAACAAAAACTGATAAACAAGATTGCATTAAAATGACAAATTTATTTTGGAAGGGAAGTATTCCAGATAGAAACTATACTGAAGAAGAAATTTATACAAAATTAAATGAATTATCTAGACAATATCATCATTTAGAAGAAGGTTTAACAAGACATAAGAACAGATATAAAGAATTATTACACTTATGTTTTCCAGAATTTGAATTATGCTTTAAAGATGGGAAAATTTATGAATTAACTGCTTTAAATTTTATCAAAGAATTTCCACATGCTTACATTATTAAAAATAAACGTGTTGATGCTCTTGCTTATAATATGTCTAATACAAATCAAAGACACATTAATTACTACAAAAGAAAAGCTACTACAATTAAAGAATATGCAAACAATTCTTATCCAGGTGTTAATGAAAATTCCATGGATGTTAAAAATTTAAAGCAATTAGTTGAAATCATTATGAATATGACCAAAGAAATAAATTCTACTAAAAACGATATGATAGAATTTGCTAAACAAACAAAAAATTTTGAAAATATTGTTTCTATTTTTGGTATTGGAGATTTATCTGCTTCCCTTATTATTGCAGAATTAAAAGATATTACTAGATTTAATAATGTTAAGCAAATTAATGCAAGTTGTGGATTAGATCCTACTATTGTTCAGTCTGGTAAAAGTATTAACTATCATGGTCCTATTTCTAAAAGAGGAAATAGATATGCTAGAAAAATCTTGTTTAATTGTAGTCGTAACATTGTCACTTTATCTGCTAAATTAGATAAAGAAAATCCAATGTATGTTTATTATCAAAAGAAAAAACAGGAAGGTAAACATTACTATGCTTGTTTAACTGCCTGTTCCACTAAACTAATTCGAATTATTTATACTTTGTGCATAAATAACTCAACCCAAAATTAGTTTAGCATTTTACTTATTTTATATCAACCTCTTTGCACCAAATTTTTAAAAAAAATAGTACTTTTGGTGTTTTAAGTCGTGGGTTAGTATTCATTTTTTAAGAAATTTTCAACTTTTGAAGAAATTTACAAAAAACACTTGTCAAAGCTTAGAAAGTCACAAAGACATTCTTTTTTCTTTATAAAGAGAAAAAATAGTCTAGAAAGCGTTCTAAACTATTTTTATAAAATTATTTATGCTTTGACCATAAATAAGAAATTGTAATAATTCTAAATTGCAATCAACTTATTACTTATTCATCATACCATACCTTAAAGTGGAATTTCAATATCAATTTCACTATTATATTTTTTAATTAAATTTTTTAAATTACGAAGTCCAAATTTTTCACATTCGGCTTCTTTTTTGATCTGTGAAAAT
>CAJTKV010000098.1 GCA_910577075.1 uncultured Bacilli bacterium | reverse complement strand
GTAATGATATGATCCTAAACCACTCTTATTTTTATTGTCTCTATGACCACCATTGCTATCCGTTCTACCACCATGAGCTTCTGTTGTTAGCGATGGAGTTATGATTGTTGCGGTTGTTGTTGAAATTGTTAATGCTGTTAATAAAGTTACTGCTAATTTTTTCAATTTCATAGTTAAAATCTCCTTTGAATTATTTTATATGGATAATTCTACCATATTATAATACAAATGTATATAAAATTTGTTGATTTATTCAAAACAATTACAAGTTCTGTTGATTTGTTTTGAGATACATTTAAAATAAAGGAAAAAAATGAATAATTTAACTCAAACATTTACTTCTATACCAAATTTAAGAGATGATCAGAAGTTTAATTATATTGAGAAAAAGATACTTTCCGTTCTTCATGAACAAAAAGTATCTTTTAAACAAACCAGAGAAATTTTCGATGCAATTGAAGCAAGACTTAAAAACAAATTAGAAGATGAATTAGTCCCTCATACTATTGATTAGGGAACTTTTCATTTAAAGCTTCTAAAGCATCTTCATATGTTTTGATGTATTCAGAAAGATAATATCATGTACACGTTTTTCATTATCTATCATTTATGCGTTCCTTCTTTTTATTTGATAGAAAAATTTTAACATAATACTACATTCGTGTCTAGTATACATATTAGTTCAAGAAATTTATTGCTTAAAAAATTAAAGAATTTATGTTCTGATAGAAATATGTCTTTGTTTGTGGTATTATGTAAGTCGATTGGTAGATGTTGACAAAATACTTATGAATATGGGGAAATGATAATGGCAGATAAAAAAGAACGTAATCAAGCAAACATATATAAAATAATGTGGGGAATATGCCGTCAAATGGAAATCCTGCAATCGACTGATAGATATGACGTTGATGCTTTGCTGTATAGCCTATCATATCAACTGAAGTAGCTTAATTATTTTTATAAAGATTTAATTGATAAACAAGGTTCTGGAGATGCTAACAAAACATATTATAATTTAAGACCTGCACCATCAGAACACCAATTAATCTATGTTAGTCTTTGTAGAGGTTTTCCGAAAGAACTATATGATGGACACTGGTGTTATCTTTTGAAGAATTGTGGAACAAAATTTCTTGTTGTACCAGTAACATCTATAAAAGAAACTTCTTCTACTGATGAGCAATCTTATTATTTTGATATAACAGAAGAAGATGATTCAGTGGCTAGGTTACGTTTTGACGAAATGAGAACTATAGACAAGATGCGGGTTATAACAAAAGAAAAACCATACAGAAATGTTAAAACTGATCGGAAAATTATAGAACAAAAATTTATGGAATTCCTAAAACTATCAATTTTCACTATTGACAATAAGAACGAATAATGTTAATATAATCAAGAAATAATAAAAAATAGCTCTTAAATGAGTAGAAAACCAACTATCTTTTAGCCTTTAAATAGGTAGAAAAAAGAGACATCCTCAGTGGTGTCTCTTTTACGTTGTACTACTCTTCTATCCCATTCTGCATAATTCCTTCACTATACTCATATTTTTTTACATACTGTTAATATTAATTTCACTTAATTTAGAAAAATTTTAAAATATATTGCAAGATGCGAACATTTTTTATTTTAGGTGTTTACAAATCTACATAATTGTGTATAATAGAATTAAAGATATATCTCACGTATCTTCATAAGAAGATTTCTCGTAGAGCCACGAGAAGTAAATTAAAGAAAGCTCACTGAGAATATTTGGTTGTAGGGCGCAACCAAGTAAAAATAAAGAAAAGACCCACTGAGAATATATCTTCCTCTGGTTCAAAAGACCAGAGGTTTTTTACTATACAAAGGAGTTTTGTATGAAATACACATTTTTGACTGAAAAGTTTTACAATGATTATCCGCACGAGCAATATCCACAAATGGAAATAAAAGAAGATAGACCTTAT
>CAJTKV010000097.1 GCA_910577075.1 uncultured Bacilli bacterium | reverse complement strand
CCATAAAAATTTTATTGAATCAAATTTAAACAGTTTCTTAGAGATAAGCTCGAGTCTAACGCAGGGGTTCAGGTCGCTGGATTTGTAGTTGACAGTAACCTAATGCTTAAGCCTGAAGTTATTGAACGGCAGAACGATTTTTCAGCCCTTACTAACGTTGAAATTTTACTTTTCAATTTTAATGATTGGTTAAAATATCAGACGGAAGATTTATCGCCTGTTCAAAAGAATTTGTTGGCTACAGAATGGGTAAGAGCAGTAGTTGAAACCTTTGCTCGTCGTCGTTATGACGTTGCGCCACTTGATGAACCTTGCGAGAATTGGTTACAGGACTTAAATCGTCTTCTTTCCGCATTGGTGAAGTAAATATTCAATAGGTTATATGGCATTCAAAGCGCAAGTATCTTTAACAGATAACTCCATTAAAGAAAAGCGTTCAGTTTTATTTATTGAGAATTTGTTAGTAGATAAAGCTAACACGGATATTTCTACCGAAGATAAGAAAGCCAATATTGATGGATACATTGAACTTCTTTCCTCAGATAAAAGAATTGTAGGTAAAATAACTGTTCAAGTAAAGACCGTTCCTTCTAAATATGAAGGTAAGAATAGCTATCCTTGCCCTACTTCTTTATTCGCGTATGCAGAAAGTACGACTGATGTAGTATATCTACTTGCAGTTGATCACTCGCAAAGTAAAGTATTATTCAAACATATTTCATATGCTTTGCTTGAAGCTAATAGAAGTAAAGAAAAACAAGACTCTATTACACTTCACTTCTCAAATAACGAAGAATTAAGACAGGATAACATTCAAGAGGTGCTTACTTCTTGGTTAAGCACATGTAATTTATTAAAATTCTGTCTTGTAAAGAGTGATGATATTCTCAAAGAGAATAATGTGTTAAAAAATCAATTATCTAATTTACAAGAAAATAAAACTACGTTATCTCCCGAATATATTAAGGCTATACAAAGATTTTCTGACACATATAATGATTTACTTAACACTACATTTCTCTATATTAAGGAGTCTATGTTTCCTAATACATGGAAGCGAGGTATTGCAATATATGAATATACAGATTCCTCTTTGGAGTATTCACTTTATAATATTAAAAACGGGGAATTGCTTTCACCAATAGTTCAATTATCTCCACGTTCTATATTTGAACTAAATCATACACACGATTATGCTTCATTCAGTAAGGCAAAAAATTCAATAAATGAAAATCCAATTTTAGAGGTTTTTATATTACTTAAAAAGCACATTACTGAATTTATTAAACATAAGAGAGTCCTTCCTTATGATACAACTTTTCTTAGGGAGTATGTAATGGATTTCATCACTGAGTATTATAGCAGATTACATCTCTCATATAATACCAATTATGATGTCAATAATTTGATTGTTTATTTTAATAAACAGTATCCTGGAATAGAAAAATATCCAGTAGGTTTAGTATATGGTGCTAAAACGATAAAGCTAAATACAGTATATGATGCCCTTAAGAGTTTATATAATTTAGGTGTTACCACATTAAATCGCCCATACCCTGAGAGAGGTAGATATGGAGATTCAGGTGATGTAATTGACAGTTATACTCCAGAGACTGCATTTTCTAAAGTATCATCTGTAATTTATTCAACATTTAGAGTATATCAATCTTTCATACAAACGAATTTTCCACTTTTAATTAATGATTTAGACCTATTTTATGGTGGAAATCTTATAGTTGTACTATTTGAGTATTCCTATGAACTTAGGATGGCGATAATTAACACTTACTATTTCAAAACTAAGGAATTTTCAAAAGAAAAAATAATTACCATTGAAAGTACCGAGGATTCAGAAATATTGCGAGAAAATAGTATTACAAAACAAACAGAGCTCTTTAATAGAAATGAAATCTCATTTAGAGGAAATTACTATCAAGCATTTAGAAGCGAAGGACTAAACGATATGAC
>CAJTKV010000096.1 GCA_910577075.1 uncultured Bacilli bacterium | reverse complement strand
TCAGCGGACTCTCCAGTTCCCCTTCATAACTGTCCCTCTGCGTAAAAGTCGCCGTCCGTCAGCAGATTCATATATCTTGCCCGCAGATAATAAAGACCAGTAGCCTCATCCATCTGCTCCCCACAGTAATAATACATATTTTCCGTATCCTCATTTTTAATCAACCAAATTTTTATCTAAAGAATTTAATTTATCTCATTTATCATAAGTTTTTATATCCCGCAACAAACACAGTAAATAATTTATTTACCATATCTCAACTATTTTCAATATTTGAACAAAAATCAGATACATAATCATACACACACCCTAACTCATCACATCTAATCGAACATGCACAACTTTCTTTTGATAATAATATACCTATATTATATTTATTTTCACTTCCTCCTTCTTGCGCTATGGCATATTGGACTTTTCTTTTAAAATTATTAGCTAAAATCAAAAGCATAGTAGCAAAATCTATTAATCCTCTATATGAAAGATTTAAAATAACTTGAAGACTATTATATTCAATTATATTATTATTAATAGTGCGGATTCTAATATTCGATAAATTACTATACCCTAACTCATAATCTTCTATAAATTCCATACCTTTCGGTTCAATTATATTTATTTTTTTATTAGGTCCTTTCTGTATCATTACTTCCTTATAAATATTTGTTTTTTTTACTTCCTGTTTTCCACCCATACACACTACTAAAGACGGACTACTAGGCGTCAAAAAAAATCCTAAACTTTGATTTCCTCCATTTACAGTATTCAATGGATCAATATGCATATGTATTCTTTTACTTTCTGTAATGTCATCGTATATCCATAATAAATTAGTTGCAAAACCAATAAGTGCTTCCTTACTAAAAGTTATTTCAATCTCCTCTATTTCTTCTTTTTTTATTCCAGAAACTGTGATTGAAGCATATTCGCTAATAGAAACACTTTTCTCTAAATCAATTACCATAGTATTACCTCTTTCTTCTACAATAAATTTTACAGTTAAAATATATAACAACAACTGTATCTATGTCTAAATCGTTGTTTAAGTTCATTTTGTTCTAAATGGACTTTTCTTCGGAATATAAATATTATCATCTGTAAATGGTATTAACTCTCCATTTTCATCTAAGTATACATGCAAATCATATACTGTCCGTCCTCCCGTTGTTTGTATTTCCAAATTCCAATAGTCACCATTGATATCATGATCATTAAATCCTCCCCAATCCTTTCTCAATAAAACTTTATATGTTTCATTAAGTTGATATTGTTTCATATATGGTTCCATTTCATTTGTAACAGGATTAAGCTTATATATCATATCAGCATCCTTCAGTCCATCTATTATTTTTTGTAAATTTAGACTGTTGATATCTTGTGCAGTAAATATAATCTCCCAAAACGCCTTCTGCACCAGTCCCGGATCCAATATCACCGTCTGCCTCTCCCCATCATACTCCGGCATCACTTCAAAAAACGGCTTACTCTCCGGTATTAAATCAATAATAATCCTCTTAACAGCCTCATCCGCCACAAAAATCGGGATATACGTTTCCTGCTCTGTTATCTTAGTGAACCAATGCACAAACTGGTTTCCAAGACCATTGAACTCAATCGTACTCACCATGGCCTTCAGCATTAAAGTCCCTGCCTGTGCCGCCGCATATCCGCCAATCATAAACATACTGCCGCACAAAACATCCATCACACTAAGGGTAGTTAAGGCTTCTCCAAAACTAAAATTATTCCCACTCGGGTCCGAATACATCACCGGATTCCCCCCCGCATACAGATACCTGTTCTGCGTCAGCGGACTCTCCAGTTCCCCTTCATAACTGTCCCTCTGCGTAAACGTCGCCGTCAGCGGATTCATATACCTTGCCCGCAGATAATAAAGACCCGTAGCCTCATCCATCTGCTCCCCGCAGTAATAATACATATTCTCCGTATCCCCGTTTTTAACCAGCCGGATACCATACGCATTATAACTATAGCTGTCCGTCAATCCACCGCTATTATCCGCAAGATTTCTCA
>CAJTKV010000095.1 GCA_910577075.1 uncultured Bacilli bacterium | reverse complement strand
TGGTCATTCCATTTTATTACATCAAAATTAAGAGGTTTATATGTTGAAGTTAAAAACTCTATTGGCGTAATTTGATTTAAAAATTCTCTATCCTTATCTTCTATTTCTCCTTCATTTTTAACAGAGTAGGAAATTTGCTGAAAAGGAATAGCTACACTTTCAATAAAATTAGCTCCTTTAATATGGAAAATAGTATAAATAGGTCCTTGAATAATTACAACACTACAAATTAAACTAATTGTTGAAATTAAAAAGAATTTATTTAGGATATGTTGTTTAAACTGATAAATAATAAGAACTAATGATGTTCCAAAAACAATAAAGAAACCATTATTTCTTAGAAAGCATACAAAGAAAGATAACACGCAATAAAAAGTAATCTCTTTTTTGATGTGAACCCCAATTAGGAGACATCAAATAAAAAGTCAAATAAAAAATCAAGGGCGAACGAGAGTGAGTTCATCTAGACCCTTGATTTTTGTTGTGCAATTAAAATAGTTCTTCAAACAAAGTATCACTTTGTTTGTTATCTATTAATAATAAATTAATCATTTCTAAAACATCTTCCGCATATTCAACAATATTTGAATCTGGTTCTAAATCATTTATTGGACATAAATGATTGTATAGTGAATAATCATATCCTCCGTTATCTTTTAGATATTCAATTATTGTTTTTATTTTATAGAGTAATTCATTTTTATTTACCATTTTTCTTATATCCTTTCTTTTTGGTAACTTTCTTTCCTTTTAGTCTAGCTGTATTGTAGAACTCTATCCATTCTTTAACTAATTGTATGTATTCTTCTAAAGATGTGATATTATTGTTATACAAAGTTTCCTTTTTAAGGAGAGAGTGCCAACTCTCAATTGGTGAGTCATCTATTGGAGTACCTTTTCTAGCCATGGAAATAGTAATACCATTAGATTCACAAATTGCTTTGTATTCATAAGATGTATACTGGAATCCTTGGTCGGAATGTAATATTAATCCAGATACATCTTTTCTTTTGGATAAAGCATCATTTAAAGTATCCATAACTAACTTATTATCATTATGTTTGGATATTTTATAAGCAACTACTTTTCTATCATATAAATCAATTATTGTAGATAAATAAGCTCTTGCTCCTTTAAATATTAGATATGTTACATCAGTATCCCATACTTTGTTGGGCACATCAGTATCAAAATTTCTTTTTAGTAAATTTGGTTTCACGTTATCTTCAATCCTTTCATTCTTATTTTTCTTTTTTGCTTTCCTAATATAGTTAGGCATTAAATTATATTTTTTCATTATTCTTAAAACCTTCTTTCCATTCATTACAACCCCATATTTGATTCTTAGGCCTTCCACAATTCTACGATAACCATATGTGCCTTTAGAGTCATCAAATATTTCTTTAATTACTAAATAATCATAATAATCAGGATCTTCTTTATTTCTGTATTTGTAATAAGTCTTTGGACTTATCTCTAATACTGCACACATATTGTATAACTTATAGTTATCTCTATAGAGATTGATAAAAGTTACTTTTTCTCTCGTTGTTCCTTGAGGAAGGCCAGGTATTTTTTTAATATTTCGTATCTTTCCTTGTAATCTTCTTTTGTTAAATCTTTCTCTTTGATTGGTCCTCGCTTTTTTCCTTGATTTGGATATAATTCTGGATGTCTTAATTTTTGTTGCCAGGTAGAAATTGTTTTTGCCGGGATTTCATATATTCTTGCTAATTGTCTGTAGGATTTTCCTTTAGATAATTCTTCAATTATTTCTACTTTCAATTCTTCAGAATATTTATTAAATTTTTGACCTTTTGAAGCCATAAGAAAACACCTCCTTTCGGAAGTGTATTTTATCATATCCTTGAAATTGCTTTTTTATTATGTCTACTCTAAGGGGTGCATTTCATTTTTACTTTGAAAAATATTTTTAGAATTTGTTATATTATCAAAAAGAAAAGCAATATAAACAATCAAAACAAAATTAAACGGCGTATCTTTCCATATAGAAATAACATACAAAGGAACTAATGGGAATAAGGAAAAAAATGCAAGAATTATTATCATTATACTTTTTGGTAAACCTTTTTTACTAAAAATATAAATAACATAACTTATTGCCAAAGCACATCCAATATAT
>CAJTKV010000094.1:1950-2160 GCA_910577075.1 uncultured Bacilli bacterium | reverse complement strand
AATAAAATAAAAAAATGACTTTTTTTGTCATTTTATTTCATCAATATATTTTTTTAATTGTTTAGATTCTGAACCTAAAATAATTTTTAATTGATTGTCTATTTCAACTATACCTTTAGCACCCAATTTCTGAATACCCTCTTTATTAGCTTTTGAAACATCTTTTAGTGTTACTTATGTCTCGTTTTTAAGTAACATCTTTTAGTGTTA
>CAJTKV010000094.1:0-1940 GCA_910577075.1 uncultured Bacilli bacterium | reverse complement strand
CTCTTTTCCATTAAATCCAAAACAAAATTTAATGAATCTGTTGAACATAATCCTTCCCAACCTTCTATAAAACAAAAATTATTATAATATATTCTATGTATTCCATATAATCACCAAAGTTATTATAACTTATTTTTGAAAAAAAGAAAAGTTTTATTAATTTTATTATGATATTTGTTTTATCTTGTAAGTTATTTTTGAAAGTGCACAATTGTTGTGCAGTTAATTTTGTAATCCATATTTTATAGATTATAATATTCCTTAAGCAATTTATTTGTCATTTAAAGGAGGAGTATTACCATGACAAATTATTGTCACCTATCTTATGAAGATAGAAAAAATATTGAAGATGGATTAAATAATAAAAAATCAGTTAATCAAATTGCTAAAGAACTTAATCGTTCTCATTCTACTATTTTAAGAGAAATAGATAGAAATAAAGTTTATTATAAACCTAGTAATTGGAATAATTGTTATAATGATAAAAATAAAGATTACTTTTGCCATAAATTATCTAAACCACCTCATGTTTGTAATGGTTGCAAATCTAGAAGTGGATGTAGAAAAGAAAGATTTACTTATTATGCCAGAAAGGCTGATGATTCTTACAAGGAACTTATTAGTTCTTGTAGACAGGGTATTAATTTAACTGAAGAGGAAATTTATAGTATTAATCAAGTTATTTTACCTTTAGTCAAAAAAGGTCAAACTACTAATCATTTATATATTAATCATCCTGAGGTATTAAATTTTGGGAAAAGTACCTTTTACAGATATATAAATAATGGAGTTTTTGAATTCGGTCCTTTAGACTTTCCTAGAATTGTTAAACATAAAAAAAGAAAGAAATATAAAAGAAGATCTAGACAAGAAAGAGAAATACTTATTGGTAGAACATATGAAAATTTTCTTGAATATACAAGTAAAAATCCAAGTTTAAATATTGTGGAAATGGATACTGTCGAAGGATTACAAACAGATTCTAAATGTATTCTTACTCTATTTTGGAGAAAATCTAACTTTATGCTTATGTTTTTATTAGAATCTCAAACAACCAATGAAGTTACTAAATTATTTGAATACTTACAGGAAACATTACCAGAAGAAGATTATAAAAGATTATTTCAAGTAATACTTACTGATAATGGTCATGAATTTTATGATGTAAATAATATTGAATGTAATCATAAAACTGGAGAATACATTTCACATGTATTTTATTGTGATCCTTCTGCTTCATGGCAAAAAGGAGGTATCGAAAAAAATCATGAATTTATTAGATATGTATTACCAAAAAAAATTACATTTCAAAATTTAACTCAAAATGATTGTAATATCATTGCGAGTAATATTAATAGCTTATGTAGGGAATCACTTAATAATAATTGCCCATTTAAAGCAATGTTATTTCTATGTGATGAAAATATATTAAATTTATTAAACATGTATTATATTGAACCTGATGAAGTTCAACTCAATAAAGATTTAATAAAATAAAAAGATATTTATAATAGATACTTATAAATATCAGTTTGACAAATAAATTGCCAATATACTAAATCCCAAACAGAATTGTGCACTTTCTTTTAAAAATTGATGCATATTCTGTCTTTTTGTCGTGGAAGAATATTCCTCTGACGTTTAATATTATATCATATTTTAATATTTTTTCAAATTTTTATAGATAAATTTCTTTATAAAATGTTTGAAAAAGTGCAGTTTCTATTGAAACTACACTTTTTTGAACATTCATGCACTCAATTGTGCACTTTACTTAATATTTAACGGTAAAAAATTGTATAAATAAAAGAAATTTCTAAATAATATTATTAGTTATGGTATAATATGTTTGGAGGTTGATATAAATGAATGAATGGAGAAATTTTAAAGAAGGTAAATGGAATAATGAAATAAATGTAAGTGATTTCATTAAAAATAAC
>CAJTKV010000093.1 GCA_910577075.1 uncultured Bacilli bacterium | reverse complement strand
CCGAGGGTACTTATCTTTTGTGGCTTTCTTTTAAGAACTTAGATATCCATCCTTTGGACCTGGAAAATATTTTGATTAATGATGCCAAGATATGGCTAGATAATGGAGATATGTTTGGAACATTAGGTGAAGGATTTATGCGTATGAATATTGCTTTGCCTAAGGATAAGTTAATTATAGCTATGGATAATTTATATAAGACCTTTAAGGATTATTAGAATAAGAAAATTTTAATTGTAATGCGGTTAAACAAGAGTTATAATATACTTTAATTATTCAGGAGGGTTAAGTATGAATTTACCAGGTTTTAAAAAAACTGAGCCAAAATATATTCAATTAGATAAGGAAAAATGTAATTTAAGTTTTATTAAGGAAAATGTTCCCAAAGTAATATTTAAAAATAGCACTTTAGAAACTAACATTGGACAGTGGCTAGAAGTTCTTGCAAGTAAGGAACAAAGATACGTTGCAGATGGGGTAATGGCACTAGTTCCTATTTCGGCAAGTAAACTTTTGGATGAAGGAATAGCGAAGGATCAAGAAGCTGCTATTGCCTATACTTTTGGTTTTTTATTAAAACAATTGGGTGTTCCAGAGACAGAGACATGCGTCTTAGATAATTATGATGAAAAGAAATTTTCATGTAGTTGTTCTTTTGCAGAGGATAATGATGTTGCCAATTTAAGTTTTAGATGGGGAGATATGATGGATTTTCTTCCCGAGTTGTGTATTGATTTTCACAATGCTAAAAGAAACTATGAGTATTATGCTGCTCGAGATGGCAAAAAACCGATTTTATCACTTCAAAGTTTTACAGTTGTAAATCCTAAAAATAGCAATACTGTCTATAGTTTTTTATCGCCATTTGAAACTAATTATAAAATTAGTAATGGAGATACAACTTTATCCATAAATATTAAAAAACCAGAGAGTTTACCACAAATACCTTTTAATGGATATGTTTTTAGATTAAAAAATGATGAAGCATTGGTTAAGTATTTATTAGATGTGTCTTTTCCAATTGAATTAGATCAAGTGTATAAAAAATTATGTGAAATATCTTTAGATTTTGATTTAGAGTATCCTAGTGTTCATCTTATCGTTAAAAAAGGCGTTGAAGATGAAAATAGAAAAATTACTGATGAAATTCACATAACTAATGGAAAACTTAAAATTTTTACTTTAACTAAAAATGGTAAGATGGTAAGTGTCGATGAGGCAGGCAATACGGTTTATCAAGACAAAATGGTTGCTATTAATCAACATAATGATGGAAGTTTTGAATATCATTTAAATGTACCATCAAGAGAAAAAATTGCAAGTTTAGGGACAATTGATGAGAATTTGGATAAGGCTTTAAAAGAGGTAGCAGATATTCGCAGTTTAGCTAAGACAATTTCTGGTAAAGATATTTAATTAGAACAATAGTAGGTAAGAGAAGTGGAATTAGAAAAAGAGTATTTAGAGCATAAAAAGAAGACGATTATTGATTTAGTGAATAGATATAATAGATCTTATGTTAAGGAGTATCAGTTTGGAATTGATGAGGAAAATTTAGATATACATCAGACATTTTGTTCTGGGTGTAAGGGTTGTGGAAAATGCTGTGATAGATTTCCATGCGTCTATTCTCCGAGGGATTTTTTGGATATTACAAATTTGGATTACATGCGAAGAATACTAGATACGGGAGTAGTTACCATAGTAAGATATAATAATAAGTATCCATTGATTATACGAAATAGAGGCGTATTAGACGAAGATAGAATTGCTGGCGATGATATTGATGCATACAATACTTGTCTGTTATTAAGAGATAATGGTTGTATGATTCCCGATTCGTATCGTGCTAGTCAAGGACTTTTATACGTAGTAGGAGATTATGGTCACGCAGCACTTTATGGTGATGAAGATTATCTTTTGGAGTATGATAATTATATCTATCAAGAAGCTTTATCTAAATTATATGAGGAGTATAAAAATGTTGTCATACCAAAAAAGTCCGAAATTTTATATGATGATGATCGTGGAATTTCTATACCTAAGTATCCAATGAGTGAAGAAAGAGTAAGTGAATTTATAAAAAGTTTAACAAATAAAAAATAATTATGATTTCTAAATTAAAAAGTCAAGTGCAACAAAAGAGTAAATTAAGTATTATTCACA
>CAJTKV010000092.1 GCA_910577075.1 uncultured Bacilli bacterium | reverse complement strand
CTTTTTCTTCTTAATATATTATAACTAATTATTGTATTTTTTACAAGTATATTTAGGAAAGAGATAGCATAAATTTTTTGTAGGGTAACTTTTGATAGAAATTTTAAAAGTATTTATTTAACTGAATTTTTGATTCCAATTTAATTTTATATTTTTAACTTAGATTTTAAACTTTTTTGAGTTCATTTAATAAACCTTTATTAAGGCTATATTTTTTATATCATATTTTACTTTTTTATTCAATACTAAATTGCTATTCCATACCACATTTTTTTTAGTTCGTAATATAATTCTCCTCGTGCTTCTGTTAGGCTAGGTATTTTTACTCCTGTTGTTCCTAATATTTTTCTCTTTGCTTTTCTTTTTATTCTTTTTTCTAACTCTTCTATTTTCTTTTCTCGTTTCTCTGCTGTTGATATATCTATTATTTTCGCGTATACATCTCCTCCATTTTGCGTAAATGCTCTTAATTGGCTCATTTCATCTATTCCTTCTTCGCTCCACACTTTGGCGTCTGTACTCATTCTTTCTGATAGTGTATGATGTACTTGTCCTTCCTGACAGCATCCTGTTAATTTATCTTTATATTTATCGTGTGCTTCTATTCCTGACCATTGATTTATAAAATATGTTTTTGTATCTTCTATTTTCTTTAATCTATTTTCTAATCTTTTTGTATCTCTTCCTAGTTGCTTATCTTCTGTTATCTCTTTCTTTATTCTTTCTATTGCTTCATTCATTATATTTTCTGTACTTATTGGATCATATTGCTCTATCGCTAACTGTAATTTCTTTTTTAGTTCTTCATCATAATTTAGATGATTTATATATTTTTCTAGATGAAATAAATCTAGTACAAATACTGAATTTGGTATCCAATTTAATCCTTCTTTTATATAATTTGCTCCGTCTCCCATTATAAAAATATTCTCTATTGTTTCTTTATTGTAAGTACAATCTATATAATAAACTACATCTTCCCATAGTTCTTGATTATCTTTGTATAATCCTGAAAATGTAAATTTATTTACTAATTCTCGTCTTATTTGTACTACTTTTTCTTCTTTTTCTGCTCTTGTTAATTGTCTTTTTCCTGTGTATATTGTTACTATTTTTGATATTGTACAACCTTTTTTCTTTCTTTGTTTTATATGGTCTTCATCTACTTGAATATATATTGTTTTAGCTTTTATTTTATCTTCTTCTTTTTTCTCTTCAATTTCCATCTTCCAATCATTTTTTCTTACATTTCTCATTACTGTTGTTCCACTTATTTCTACATTTGGTACAACTCCTTTACCAGATTTTTTATATGATTGGTCATTTGCTCTGCTTATTATTTCTGATTTTACTTTTTTATCTATTCTTTCACCTTTATCTATTCCTAATATTTTGTCTGTTAAATAAATATGTTCTCCTGTTTCTTTATCTTCATAATATCTTCTCTCAAATTTTGTTTTTCCATTTTGGGTAATATATTTTCTTTCTCCAAATCTAACAGATTCATATTCTTTCTGCCTTTTTGAATCTTCAAATACTAATTCATCTATTTGTTTTACTATTTCAGCTAATAAATCTTTACCCATTTCATTTGTAAAATCCGCTATAGCTGATGTTAATGAACTAATATCGGCTCCTTTTAAAACTTTTTCTAATCCTTCTTTTAAAATTTTATTGTGTTTTTCACATATCTTTTGTATAATTGAATACATAAGAGATACCTCCTTTTAAAAATATTTTTTTTGTAGATAATAATATTTTATCAAATTGGTATCTCTTATTCAAATTTTTTATTTAATTTTTTATATCAAAATCATATTGAAAGCCTATATATTTCAATATTTTTTCTTTTTTTGCAATCCCTACGAAAAGTTTATGCTAACTATTTCTCGTTTTCCATAACTTTCCATTTTTAAACCTACTGTACCCTTCATATAATCTAGCAGTAGAGCCATTGCTATAACTGATACTACGCCTATTACTATTAGTGTATAATTTATAGGTATAATATTTAAAATAAATGATGCCCCAAATATTAATATAGATGCTATCAAATTTTCAACTATATTATTTACTGTTGCTATTTTTACTCTTTTTTCACTATTGGTAAAATTATTGAAATATCTTTTTATAAGTACATAGTATGGACCTTTCATTATATATTGAATTGTAAATAGTATTA
>CAJTKV010000091.1 GCA_910577075.1 uncultured Bacilli bacterium | reverse complement strand
CTTTTTCAATGCAACTTTGTTGCACTTCACATTTAAATTAACATAGGAGAAAAAATTTGACAATTTGTGATAAATATAGTAGAATATCGCCCTATATATGGGTGAATTCTATTTTCTTATATGTAATATAGAAGAAAACACACCCAATAAAGGGGATTTATATGGTTAAAAATGTGGAACTAAAAATTGATTGGGAAAAAGCAAACTCTTTAGATTTAGCCGCGAGAGCCGAGTATTTCGATAATTTAGCAGAACAGATAGCCAAATATTCGGAAAACAAGGAGAATTGCGTTGAAGTCATGGCTGGTAATCAAAAATGTCTTGTATTGCCAGAATACAAAGAGTTATTTTTGACTTGTTATAATGAATTTGATGTATCAAGAGTACTAGCTAAAAAGATTGAGGGAAAATCTTTAGAAGAAAAAATGGAATACTTCAATACTCTAGCAAAGAAGATTGCTCGTATGCCAAAGGAAGATGCTGTTTTAGTACCTTATGGCAAGAAATCTTGTACAGTTGATAAAAAATATGCCAGTTTATTTACAGCTGCTTATCGCGAATTTAGCAAGGCACGATTAGAGTTAAAAAAATTAACAGCGCCAACTATTATAATTGATTATGATAAAGCAAGAAAATTAGATGCGGAAAAAAGAGCTGATTATTTTGTTAGCTTATTATCAAAAATAATCGAAGTACCTTTGAGAGAAGATGCTGAAATCGTTAGTATCGGCAGAATGAGCCAAAAGGTAAATAAAAATGATATAAGTGTATTTACGGAATGTTATAACGAGTTTGATAAGGCAAAGCGCGAGTTTGAAAAACAAGTAGAGAAAAAATTAAGTGATTCTAAAGTTATTTCTATTAGAGAATCCCAAATTAGTAAAAAGAGCAACCAAGAAAAAATGAATTTCTATTTAGATACATTGATGAGTATTGTTGATTCTAAAAAGAAAAAGAATCCTGTAGAAAGAACACTTGGTTCTAAGACATATTTTATTGATTCCACAGATGCACAAGCCTTTGATGTTGCTGTCAATGGTTATTTAGAAGCAAAACAGTTATATAAGAAAGAATTAAGAGAGATGACTGTTCAACACGATTATGAGGTTGACAAAAATATCATTAATTCTTTATCAACAGAAGAAAGACGAGATTATTTAGAGGAACTTGTCAAAAAGATTATAGGTCGTGAAATATTTGGACCAACCGAAGAAGTTCACCGTGGAAAAGACTCTTACGTAATTAATAAAATTGATGTTAAAACTTTTAAATATTGCGTATCGAGTATATATGGAATTAAGCATATGCTTGAAGCTCAAAGAAAAGCAAGTGGAGATATAATTTTCACAAATGTCATGGAGAAAAATCCAATTGAATTTGAAAATTTGGAAGATGATGACGATAAAAAGAAAAAACAAGATGATAAAGTTAAAAAAGGAAAAGAAAAAAAGAAAAAAGAAAAGAAATCACATGGTTTGGGTGATAAAAAGAAAGTTAATCTATTAGAAAAATTATATAAACATAGAATTAAGAGATTAACTTCCAAACCTATTAAGCATGGCGTTAAAATCTATATGGGCAATGATGAGTATCGTGTCGATGCCAAATATAAAAATGCCTTATACCGCACTTTACTGGCATATTATAGACATAAAGAAAAAAAGAAAAAGGAACTAGAACTGCCAAGTAAGGAAAATGTTATTCGTGGCGTAATTGCGGTAGGTGCTATATTGATTGCTCTAATTGGCATTAAATTAAATTCAACAAAACACTCATCTAATAAACAGGTTGCCCATTCGGGTATTGAAAATGATGTTGATTTGATGAACAGTTCTAGAGAAAATTACAGATCTCATGCTATAGCAGCTATGTCGACAGGAGATACGATAGATTATAATACTCTAATTATGGATATAGCTGAAGGACAACAAGAAGGTTATCAGTTACCAGAAGAACTTCAAGAAAAACTAGAAGAGGAAAATGCAGCTTTTAAGGAAGAAGCTAGTACTTCTCTTGAAGGAGCTGAGAGTAGTACAACTAGTGGAACTGAGTCAAGCGAATCATCTTCGAGCGAAACATCATCTGCTGAACAAGAGAAAAAATCAGATGGTGAAACTGAAAGTTCGGAATTATCTAGTGAACAAGCCGGTGAACAAGCTGGTGAACAAGCTGGTGAACAAGCCGGTGAACAAACTGGTGAACAAGCTGGCGAACTTGATGAAAGTGAACTTGAGAAAGGCGAACTTGATGAAAGCGAACTTG
>CAJTKV010000090.1 GCA_910577075.1 uncultured Bacilli bacterium | reverse complement strand
GTGCGTGGCGGCTATTACCAGCCGACTACCTATCAGATAAGGTACTTCCAGCCGGACGGCAAAGGGAAGCTGGAAATGGATAACGGCACGGTGTTTCTGCCTAATGACCTTTATCCGCTGGAGAAAGATACATTCCGGCTCTACTACACCTCGGCATCGACCGACCAGCAAACGATTGACATTTATATCATCGACAGCTTCGGGCAGATGCAGCAACTTTCGCTATCGTTCAATAATGACAGTGGTGAGGAAGAATAGAAATAACCATATTGAATTCATTGGAATATAATCCTTACTTCTTACTTCATAAGGTTTGTTTGTTGTAAGTACAATCTAATAACATTTAGATTAACAATTTACATTATTCAAGCATTTCTATCTCTGTTCACTAAAAAAGGCTACTCTCTGTATTAACGAGCAGCCTTTTTTAGTGATTTCGTATCTTTATCTTATAGGTATCTAAATTTCCCATTTATATGCACCTCTCGATTTTCAAATTCTATGTTACTTGTTATAGTTAAATATTTTTGTGGGATAGTATATATTTCACATATTTTTTTAGTTAATTCACCTATTGAATTATATGTAGTTGGTACATAGAATTCCATGCCATCTGTGCCATCTTCATTTAACAAATCAATGTCATTAAACTTCACTGCATCAACAGAGCATATTTCCATTTCTTTATCATTCCATAATTCTTTTTGTTGTATGATATTTGCTAATATGTTTATAGATACAGACATTGGAGATTCAGACGGATAGAATAATAAACGATTTGAGAAAGGTAATAAAATAGTTTTTATAAATGAGAACGCACTTTTAAGTTGTTCACGTTTGCTATGACTTATCAAAGCATCGATTACATTATATCCTTTTTTTCTTCCGAACCTAAAATGTCCCTCTGAATTAAAATACATTTCAAATAATATTCCATTTAAAAGATGGTTATTACCATTAACACTATATCTCTCTAACGCATCACCGTCACTTATAAATTTCTGACATTCCCAACATTCTCCATACGCTGATTGTAAAATGTTTCTACCGATTATGAATAGTTGATTTGGATTCAAATTATCTACAGACAGCCTATTAAACAACTCTAAAGCTGTATTCTGTGTGTAATAATTGTACGATTTAAATTTTCTAATAATATCCCCAATTAAAGGGTCTGAATAATCAAAATCTTTATCTGCAATAACTATTGGGGAATAAGGAAGCCCTAAAGAGTGTATCAATTGCCCGGAATTAAAACTAAAATTACCAATTAAAGACGTATGTTCCCAACTCGTTTGCTGTTGTTGTGATAAAGTATAAACTGATGTTCTAACCCGTTTAAAAAACTCTTCAATTGGTAGCCCTGGTTCATTTATATGCTTTATCAAGGCTCCTGTATATATGCTATTATCTCCCATACCGCCATCCTTAGCCCGTTCTCCCGGAGAAGTAGAATAAGCAATTATAGTTCCTTTAGGAGCAAACATAGGGGCTAAGTTTATAGTTCCGAAACCTCTTGTATTAGGATAAGGATTATCTCTACAAGCATCAATTATGAGAATGTTTGTCTTACATCCGCTTTGATGCATTTTTCTTACAACATCTTGCAAATTTATAGAATAACGTATAACACCAGCCTTATTTTCTACTGGAGTATTTTGAGCTAATAAGTAATTTTTACCATCAACTTCTATACCATGACCTGCAAAATAAAAAACGCCAACATCGAACTTATCAAGCGAAGATATAAAATCTTCAATAGCTTTGTCGCAAATATCAATATCTGCATCTAAACGCAAATCCACATAAAAACTTAATTTATTAAGCGCATCTGCCACTGCTTTAGCATCATTAACTGCTTTAGATAATTTATTGGCTGCTTCGTATTCATTAATTCCAATAATTAAAGCAGCTCCTTTAGAATATATTGCACCTTCCATATCAATATAATAATAAAAACGACTACAAATATACGGATTTAACATTAATATACTCCTCATTAGTGTCCACTAAAAAATCATACGAGCACTTTGAAATTATTGAAATTCAATTTGTTATAGCCTATTTTGGTGCGCAACGATTTGAAATTACTTTTGCAGTCTGAATCAGACTGTTATGAATAAAGACAAGTACGTTTTCGCCCAATTAGTCCAGTTTCTTGACAACTTCAAGTATCTACGCATCGTGAAGAAGTATGATGGAGACAAGTATGTAAAGAGTTATACTTGTTGGAATCAACTACTTACGCTGATGTTCGGACAACTGTCAAATCGTGAGAGCCTTC
>CAJTKV010000089.1 GCA_910577075.1 uncultured Bacilli bacterium | reverse complement strand
ACTCCAGGAGAAGAAATAGCAGTAAGTTTTGATGTTAAGGGTGCATCTGTGTACACTGGTAATATTGCTTTAATGGAATATTATCAAAATGATACAACAGCAACTAGATATTCTTATTTGTGGATAACTGGAAGTGTTAAGACATCATGGAATAGAATAGAAAAGATAATTACAGTTCCTAAAGATGTGTATTCAATTGATTTTGGATATAGATCTAGCTCCAATGTAAAAAACTCATTTAGAAATGTACAAATCGAAAGAGGCAACAAAGTTACTAGTTACAGACCATCTTCAGAAGACTATTCAACTACTCAAGAAGTAAACGGAAAACTAGAGTTAAAAGTAGGTAATAACGAATACAATAAAATAGTATCAATGCTTAATGCAGCTGCCGACGAGATAAATTTTAAAGGTGGTAGTAAGATAAACATAACAACAGCAGGTAAGTTAATCATATCAGCTGGAAATTTTCAACTAGATGCAAGTGGAAACATCAAAGCTACAGGCGGTACTATCGGAGGATGGGAGATTAGTAAAAATTATCTTTTTGCCGATACAATTATAGGAAATTATTGTTATAGGACATATTTACAACCTGTATTAACTGATCATGAAAAGGATACATGGGTTTATTCCATACAAAAAGGTCCTAAAGACAAGTCTTCATTTACTTCAATTGTAAATATTTTATCAAATGGTGATATAAGCACTATTGGAAATATCAACACTATTGGAAATATCAACGACGCAAAAATTTGTAACCCTTATGGTAATGGCGATAGAATTACACCTGTGCGTTATGATTCTTATAAATCTGGAGAATCTTCGCTGAGTAGTGGTTCATATGACTGTATTAACGTAATAACACTAGGTGCAGGTAAGTATATTGCTTTTGTCGAAGTGGTTTTCGGAAGTAATAAGAATGGGATAAGAGCAGTTAATTTAAGCACAACAGAAAACTATTCAACTCCACAATATACAGTTCCTGCTGTGAACGGAGCAGCAACAAGATTTTGGTATGCCGTTCCTCTTATTCTAACAAAAGAGACAACATATTATATAAATGCTTATCAAAATAGTGGTTCAAATTTAAGTGCCTGGGGAAATCTGTATGTATTTGATATACAAAGTAATGTTTGAGAAAAAAGGAGAAATAAAAATGGAAATATATTATGGAGTAAAACTAGATGAACAAGGATATTTTACAGGAATGTACATGCAATCATCAAGTAAAGAATTAATTGAAAAAAATGGGATTTTTGTAGAATCCCTTCCTAATATCGACGAAAGATATTACAAAGCTTGTAGGCTTATAAATAACGAATGGATTCTTGATGAAGAAAAATTAAAATCCATTCAAGAAAATATAAATAAGCAAGAATCTATTGAAAAGAAATACTTTGAAATAGATGAATTAAAGAAAAAACTAAGTGATACTGATTACAATGCAATAAAGTGTTTAGAGGAGATTATAAAGCATTTTGCGAGTATTTTACCTTTAGGCGACTATAAACCTATAGGAGACAACAGAGAATCGTGGAGAGCACGAATAAACGCATTAGAAGAAGAGATAAAAGAAATAGAGGGAGGTAAATAAGATGGAAGCAATAATTACAGCAATTATTAGTGGAGGTTTGGCGCTTGTAGGCGTCATTTTTTCTAATATGCAAAGTAATAAAAAAATTGAAGTGCATCTTGATAAACAGCAAGCAGTTATGGATACTAAAATAGACGAGCTTACAAGAGAAGTAAGAATGCACAATAACTTTGCTCAAAGAGTTCCAGTAATAGAAGAACAAATAAAAGTAATTAATCATAGAATCAATGATTTAGAAAAAGGAGGAAAGTAGTTATGAAATTGTTTTGGGAAAGAATTTGTAAGTTAATAGATCTAAAGTCATTAATAACAATGGCCATGATTGGATGCTTAGTTTATGGATTCATAGTAAACAAAATTGAAACGACAGAATTTATACCGTTAGTAACGATGATACTAACGTTTTATTTTGCTAAAAAAGATGATAAGGAGAAGTAATTATGAAAGAAGAATTTTTAAAAATAGCCTTAGGAGAAGTAGGCTATAAAGAAGGAAAGAATAACGATAATAAGTATGGCAAATGGTATGGTATTAACAATAAACCGTGGTGTGCTATGTTTGTATCATGGTGTGCGAATCAAGTCGGTGTCTTAAAGACATTGATTCCAAAGTATTCTGGATGTGGAACTGGTTATAAGTGGTTCGAAAATAAAGGATTAATAACTATGAAGCCAAAAGCTGGCGATATTGGTTTTTTAAAACCATCCAATCCTAAAAACAAATCTAGCCATACATTTATCGTGTACTAGGTAAATGGGAATACTATAACTACTATTGAGGGAAACTTGACAGATGCCGTTACTAAAAGAACTCGTAAGTTAAATGCATCTAATATTTTAGGCTTTGGAAGTG
>CAJTKV010000088.1 GCA_910577075.1 uncultured Bacilli bacterium | reverse complement strand
TGGATATTATGATTCACATTTTATAAATAAAATAGAAGAATTGAGTTCCTGTTATAGACAGGAAATTTTAATAGAAGAATTTATAGAGGGATACGATATGGAGAGTGACGGCTATTGTATACCAACTTTTGATTCGACAAGTAGCATGCCTAGTGAAGAAGCTCTTGAAACAATAAGTGAAGTTTATGGTAAAGATGTTGCCATATGTGTACGACTATATGGTTTACCTATACCTTACTATAACGGACAGAGTTTCTATGATGCCGTTACTATATCCCAAGCAAAAGCTGTAAAGGAATTGAAAACGCAAGAATAATACAAAGAACTTACTACTATGTAAGTTCTTTTTTTGATATAATGGCTATGAAATACATAAGATATATTATTACAGTGTTTTTTTGTGTTGTGTCTATGAATGTTTATGCTGCTACAAGCAATTTTGAACCGACCATCAATATGGAACCTGATATAACGGAAAATCAAATATCGATTATTGTCGGATATAAGGGCGAAAACATCATGGCTGTAACACAAAATATTTCTTATGAACCTGATTATCTATCATTAATCGATGTTACTATGATGGATAATTTCACCGTAACTAAGGGAAACGAAAAAAAAGATTCTAACTTTCAAACTCTAAAGATTTTAGCAGATAGCGATTATGCCTTTGAAGATATCAATTATGCCGTTTTGACTTTTGAACTAAAAGATAAATTCAAGGTAGGCAAATCCAGCAAAGTTTTTATGTATTCTTACGAAGCTATTGGTCCCAATAAAGATAAATATCGTCACAAGGGATATGAAATGACTTTAAGGCGTGATGAAGCTGGGGTTATGGCCTTTTTATTAAAAATAATTGACTCCAGTACCAAAAGAGAATACTGGTTAAGTCAAAATTACTTGTTTATTATCGCTGGTATATTAGCAATTGGTGGAGTAATTGCTATGATCTTTTTAATTCCAACTAAGCGCAAAAGAGAGAAAAGAGCCGAAAAGATTCATCAAGAAATGAAGGAAAATAAAAATCCATCTAATAAGGATGTGGATCCTATAAAGATAGATTATGATATGATTGAAGATTTGGGTACAGTAAAAAAAGAAGTAGACATGAGTCAAGCTATTGAGGTCAGCGATTTAAAACCATTTGGTGCAGCAGAGGGAAAATATGTATCAGAAGAAATGGTCTCATCTTCACCCGTAGAACAAACTCCTATGATGCAACAACCTCAAGTCCAAGAACAGCTCCAAAGTATGCAATCTGCGGAACCTATAGGAGCTCCCGAAGAGACACCTATTAATGCCTTTAATATGACGATTGAAACGAATCAATCAAGTGCACCACAAGGTCAAATCAATTCAATGCCTCAAAATCCTACACCAGTAATGGAAGTTCATCCAAACCCTCAAGTAATTAGTGATGCCAATGATGGACCGGCAATAAATCCCAATCCAACTTCATTAAATCAAGGAACTTCTCTTCAAGAAATACCGGAAGAAAAGCAAGAGGATTTGATACTATTTCAGCCAACATTTGATGATACAAATGCGGAAAACAGTCAAAATAATGGAAATGGCTGGAATATAACACCAATGAGTTTTGTATTAATACTTCTAGTATCTTTAGGATTAATAATTCCAACTACTCAAGCATCAGAATACCGCGTTTCCGAACTTCGCGATTGCATAGTGGGAAATATCCCTTATGATGCGGAACTTGATTATAACGGTGATGGCAAAGTCGACATTGCTGACATTATTGAGACTAAGGATTTATCAAATACAACATTAGGTGATGATACACCAAGTCATAACTTTAAACCAGTTGAAAGTGAAGGGGTTCATGCAACAGATCCGACAACGACAATTATTACCAGTCGCGAAACGACGACCAAAAAAGGCGTATTTAATATAAATACTACCAAAAAGCATACGACAACTAAAAAAGTTACAACAAATAAATCGCCAACGACGAAAAAGACAACGACGAAGAATACCACAACAAAAAAGACGACGACTGCAAAGACGACAGCTGCTAAGTTTACGGTATCTCTAACAGCAAATAACGCTAAGGCAGACAATCGAAGCGTCAGTGTTGTTAGCGGAAAGACGGCTTCATTTAAGGTAACTCCTAATGTGGGATATACTTATGATTCTGTCAGTTGTAGTAATGGTGCTAACGTTACCTATAGTAAATCTACTAAGAGACTAGAAGTAAAAGGTGTTAATGTCGATATGTCTTGTACGATCAACTTTAAAGAAAGAGATGATATGAAACTTACAGTTACAGCATCGCATGGCAAAGTTTCTCCATCCGTAGTAAAAGGAGCTTATAAATCTAGTGTATCATCTAAAGTAACTCCAAGTAACGGTTATCAATATAAGTCGCACAGTTGTACTAATGGTTTAAATGCAACTTATGATAAAGAAACGGGAACTCTAGTCGTTAAATCGATGATTGATGATGGCTCTTGTAAAGTAATATTCGAAGAGAAAACTTATCAAATGACTATTAAAGCATCGGGAATAGAAAAACACTTTAAAGCTAAATATAATCAAAAAACAGACTTTACCATAGAAGTTAATACCAAATATAAAAAACTTAAATGTAATAATTTAGTTAAAAATTTCACAGCGACAGAAATGTCATCAGGAGTGTTTAAACATACATTCAACATGGTCATGACCAAAGATACTGTCTGTGAATATTCATAATAATATTCTAAATTAAAAAGTCAAGTGCAACAAAAGAGTAAATTAAGTATTATTCACAA
>CAJTKV010000087.1 GCA_910577075.1 uncultured Bacilli bacterium | reverse complement strand
CATTTGAACCTAAATTGGTAGGTGGTAAAGCTATTAGACTTCACCCATTAGTTTGTACAGCATTCAATGCCGACTTCGATGGTGACCAGATGGCTGTACACGTTCCATTATCAGAAGAGGCCAAAGCCGAAGCAAGAATATTAATGCTTGGTGCTAATAATATTCTTTCGCCAAAAGATGGAAAACCAATCGTTACACCAGGACAGGATATGGTATTAGGTAACTACTACTTAACTATTGAAAAAGCTGGTGAACCAAGTGAAGGTCGTGTGTTTAAGAATTCTGATGAAGCCTTGATGGCATATGAAAGAAGAGAAGTGACTTTACATACGAGAATTGCTATTCCAGTTCGTAGCTTTAAATACAAATTATTTATGGAAGAGGTTCAAGACAAATATTTGGTAACGACAGTAGGAAAACTAAAATTTATGAGATTCTACCAGATACTTTCCAATATTTAAATGAACCATCAAAAGATAATATTGAAGGAATTACACCACTTAAGTTCTTCCTAGAACAAGGTGTTAATATTCCAGAGGAAATAGCAAAAATGCCTTTAGCTAAAGCTTTTGGTAAAAAAGATTTACAAAAGGTTATTGCACAAGTATTTAAGCGTTTCAAGACAACTGAAACATCTATAATGCTTGATAAATTAAAAGATTTAGGATTTAAATTCTCAACTATTGCGGGTATTACATTCTCAATGAGTGATATTGTCGTATCTGAACATAAGGAAGAGTATTTAAAAGAGGGACACGATAAAGTTGAAAAGATTAATAAACAATTTAAACGTGGTCTTATAACTGATGAAGAGAGACATAATTCCGTATGTGATGTATGGAATAGTGTACAGGATAAAGTTCACGGTGAACTTGCCGCAATTGCTCATGAACGTATTGATAATCCAATATTCATGATGATGGAATCAGGTGCTCGTGGATCTGTTGGACAGTTCGGACAGATGGCAGGTATGTCAGGATTAATGGCTAAGCCAGATGGTACAGTTTCCGAAGTTCCAATTACTTCATCTCTAGTAGAAGGACGTAAGGTAAATGAGTTCTTCTTAAATACACATGGTGCTCGTAAGGGATCTGCCGATACAGCATTGCGTACAGCCGATTCCGGATATTTGACAAGACGTCTAGTAGATGTTGTTCAAGATATTATTATTCGTGAAGAAGACTGTGGTTGTCTTTCAGGTTTAGTTGTATCTGACTTTGTTGATGAAAAAGATGGTACAGTAATTGAATCATTATTAGATCGTATAACTGGTCGTTTCACAGCTAAGAAGGTAATTAATCCTGAAACTAAAGAAGTTATCGTCGATAAAGATCAAATGATAACAGAAAATCTTGCTAATAAGATTATTAAAGCAGGAATTAAAGAAGTTGAAATACGTAGTGCTCTAACATGTTCATCTGCTAATGGTGTATGTCAAAAGTGTTATGGTAATAACTTAGCAACTGGTAACTTAGTTGAAACTGGTGAGGCTGTAGGTATTATGGCTGCCCAATCAATTGGTGAACCAGGTACACAGTTAACCATGCGTACATTCCACTCTGGTGGAGCAGCACATGGTGGAGATGCCGATATTACTCAAGGTCTTCCAAGAGTTGAGGAGCTATTTGAAGCTCGTATACCAAAGGCTAAAGCAACTATTGCCGAGATTATGGGTAAGGTAACTAACATTGAAGATGTCAATGGCAAATGGAAAGTTACAGTATCTAATGACGTTGAGTCTCGTGATCATATAACTTCTTATGAAGCTAAACTTGTTGTTGAAGTAGGAGATACAGTAGTAGCAGGAGATAAATTAACTCAAGGATCTATAAGTCCAAAAGAATTACTTGCTGTAACTGACCCAATTACAACACAAAGTTATATTCTAAAAGAAATTCAAAAAGTTTATAAATCACAGGGTGTTGATATTTCAGATAAACACGTTGAGATTATTGCAAGTAGAATGATCAATAAGATGAAGGTTGTTGAAGAAGGAGATTCGGATTTGGTAGCAGGTTTAACTGTATCGATGAGAGAATTTGCTGATCGCAATAAACCAGTAATCTTAAGTGGTGGAGTTCCTGCAACAGGTCGTCCAATTATCTTAGGTATTACTAAATCATCTCTAGAGACTGATTCATTCCTATCAGCTGCATCATTCCAAGAAACTACAAAAGTATTAACTGATGCTTGTATTAAAGGTAAAGTTGATTACTTAAAGGGTCTAAAGGAAAATGTTATTCTTGGTAAACTAATACCTGCTGGTACTGGTTCAAAAGAATACTCAGATGTATCTATTACTCTTGAAAAAGAATATTTATCTGATGATGCTTCAGAAGTCTTAGAAAATCAATTCTTAGATGAAGAGGAAAATGAAGTTGAAAAAGAATTAGTTGTAGTTGAAGAAACTGGTGAAAATGAAGTGGGTGAAGTTTTAGAAACTGAAGAAGTAACTGAAGTTATTGAAGACACAACTGAGACTGAAGAAACAACAGAAGAAGCTTAATATAAGCTTCTTTTTTATTGTTTTAAATATATACTTAGTATTAGTAAAAGTGATATAATAATACCCAGGAAGTGAGTAATTTATGGAATCAGTAGCACTTGGACAAACAATAAAGGAACTTCGCGAAGAAAAAGGATTAACGCAAGAACAGTTAGCCAATATGTTACATATTAGTAGACAAAATGTTAGTAGATGGGAATTGGGAAAGCGTTCAATAGAATCGACGAACTTACTTAAAATATGTCAAATATTAGGTGTAACCTTGGATGAATTAGCACTAAAAGCAGTGAATAAGAGTAGTGCAAAAAAGGAAAAAAATAATTACACTGATTTTATTGAAAAGCAAAATGAAAGTGATTTGTTAATTTAAATGTGAAGTGCAACAAAGTTGCATTGAAAAAGACATATGAGT
>CAJTKV010000086.1 GCA_910577075.1 uncultured Bacilli bacterium | reverse complement strand
CCGAAAAAGCGGGAAGATGGTGCCGGGGCTGAAATTCAGCAGTGAAGACCAGGTTGCTTTGGACTACCGCCGGATACAGGAAACCTTTGGAACAAACTTTTATTATGCTTATGCAAAGCAGGAAGACTTCAAGAGATTTTTGAAAGAAATGGAATTAAGTAAAAGAGCATAACACAAAAAGCACCCTACAAATGCCTTGTTTTCAAGATATGTAGGGTGTTTTGATTATGAAACTGTAAAAGTCAGGTCACTTTAATCCCACTACATCCATCCTCCCTCACGAACACATTCCGCAAAATAATAATTCAAAGTTTTTAATGATATACTACATTTTATTATTTATTTCACAATTTTTAAAAATAGAAATTCTTTTGTTCTTTATTTCTAAAATACGATTACATTTCTCCAGTACTTTTTTCCGATGTGTTATAACTATGACGATTCTATCAGAAAAAATTTGATAAATATTATCACAAATATATTCTTCGCTTTTATAATCTAAATCAGCAGTAGGTTCATCTAATATAAGCACTGCTGGAAATTGAACAAAAACTCTCGCCAAAGATATTTTCCTTTTTTGTCCTCCCGACAGCACAACCCCATTAGTTCCTAATTTAGTATCTAATCCATTTTCAAATCTATTTATATCTTCCTCGAGTCCTACTAATTGCACAATTTCTTCTATTGTTTTATTTATTTTAATTTCATTACCTAATAAAATGTTATTTCGTATGGTATCTTCAAATATTAGGCTACTTTGTGGCAAATACATTATATTCTTACTTATAATTTCTGAATTTAAGTATGACAAATTCATTTTATTTAAAAGAATATTTCCTTCATAATCATTTTTTTCTCTAAACAACATTTTGACTAACGTCGTTTTTCCCGCTCCGTTTTCCCCGATTATCCCTATTTTGTCATTAGCTTCTATTCTAACATTAATGTTTTCAACCAGTCTATGACCTCCTCTTCCAAATGATACATTATTCAATATAATACTTGAACATTTTACTAATTCTTTTTCATTTTCTACTTTACAATCTATCGTTTTATCATTTAATAATAAGTTAATCCTATGTATTGAGGCTAAGAGGTTTTTCAATTGAGCATAATTTCCAGAAATAGACAATATTGGAGCATATATTCTTTGACAATAAACGACTAATGAAAATAAGGTTCCTATCGTCATTTTATCTTGAACTATCCGTCCACCACCATAAAATAAAACTCCAGCTATTCCTATCGACTGGATAATCAATCCACTAACAATAGCCTTCTGCTGCAGTTTGGTAAATTTCAATTCGTCCAAATAATATTGTTCGTTACTCCTTTGATATTTTTTTAATAAATACCCTATGGCATTCATGGATCTAGCATCCATATAGTCATTTACTAATTCTTCAGTATAGTTATATAAATCTCCTCTTTTTTCACTTACCAACAAAGCTTCTTTCTTTATTTTTTTCCCATTTTTAAATTGATATATTGAATATATAAGTAAAAGAAATAATGTTCCTAAGAATATTTCTCTGTTTAACCAATATAATATGAAATTCATGCCTATAACTGATATTAAATTAACTATTAGACTACTCAAGTTTGCAGTAATTATATTTTTAACAGTATCAATATCATTTTCTATTATTGCCAATATCTGCCCACTACTGTATTTTTCAAAGAAATTTTCATCATAATTACGAAATTGTTTGAATATTTTTCCCTTTATATATATTACAAACTCTTGTCCCAACCTTGTAAAATTGACATTTTTTATATAAAATGTAATCGCCATGATGCAAGATACTGCAACAATCACTCCAATGTCTATACATAATTTATAATAATTAACATTCACTATCCCTTGATCAATGACTCTACTTAACAAATATGGATATAATACACTTAATAAAGAGTACACAACTAAATAAATATTGCATATTAAGAATTGAGATACAAATTCCTTTTTTTTAATGGTGTTAATAAATTGAATAACATCTATTTTACCTCTTTTGAATTCATCAAACATAATTCTCGCTCCTCGGCAGTTAACCCATTAAAGACGCTCATGCATACTTCACATTCATCATTAAATTTTTTGTTTAATAACTTTTCAACAATAACCTGATAGTATGTTCCTACACCCATATCATATATGTGTTGCAGGTGTTTATTTTGCATTATTCTATTTATAATATCTTTTAGATTTTCATGCTTAATATTTCCATATTTTTTACCGGAATTAATTGCATACAATGAACAACAGGGATATACATATCCTTCAGGTGTAATTGTCAAAGTTTTTCCTGCTGGACAATTATTCAAATTTAATTTTCTATAAACCATCTCACGATTATATTTTTTTTCAGCTCTTCCAGTAAGTTGCAAATTATAAAGCGTAATGCTGTGTTCCAATGCCTCCTCCTGTACTTCTCTAAGTAAATCAAAAAACAAGGAATCATTTTTAACAACTACACTACCAATGGTTACCCGCAAGTTTATTTCTTGAGATACTTTAAGAACGTTTTTGATTCGTTGGATTGGTATGTATTGATTATGAAATTCATCATAACTAATCGTCATATGACTTAATCCACTTTGTTTTAGTTTTTTCATTATAACATAAGCACTTTCCATATTTTCTGCCCAAAAACAGTTTGTAGTTAACGTCATCCTTCTAGCGCCTTTATTTGAAGCATATCTCAGTATTTCAAATACTTCATCCTTATATAATAGCGGTTCTCCTCCAGTAATACCAAATGAATATATATCATTATCTAAAGAAGCATCAACATAAAATTTTGCCTCTTGCAAAGTCATTTTTTCAGTTCGTGAGGGTGAACAATTCAAACCACACATTTCACATTCACAATTACATTTATATGTATAAATAAGCCCCGTTGATAAATTTCTCATGCGTAATACCTTAACCCCTTTCTTTTAATTCAATATAATCTTTCATCGCAACGTTTATTAGAATTTTATTAAACTCGCAATTCAAATCTGTTCTTG
>CAJTKV010000085.1 GCA_910577075.1 uncultured Bacilli bacterium | reverse complement strand
ATATAGTGAACCTATATGGATGTTTGTTGGAATTGAGTAAATGAAATGCTGTTTTTATACGGAGGGCAATAATTTGAAATATTCTTTAATAGCAAAAACATATTTGGAAAAATTGGATACAAAAGATCCTTCAGTGCAGCATAAAATGATTACCTGGGGAGATTGTCAGATGATGGAAGAATTATTTGAGTTATTTGATGGCAATAGAGAGGATATTATGAAGAAAACAGGTAGCATTGGACATCATTTTCGATTTAAGTTTGTTATGGATAGACTGGATCGAGAAAGTAAGCAAAAAGATTCTATATTTGAAAAAGGATATATTCATTATAATGGAATTATAAATAGACCTACAAGGTGTTTTATATTAAAATAGGACATAAAAGGCTGGATTTATCAGTAGGATTGGAGAAAATATGAAAGAAAAACCTATAGCAGAATTAGTAACAAGGAATAATTATAAAAGGTTTGATCCTTTATATAAATGTTATTGCCCTAAATGCAATAAAGTTTTAAAAAGAAACGAAGAAAGATGTACTTGCGGACAAGATATAGATTGGTCTGAATGGCAATAGAGTTCTAGTTTTAAGCAGTGGAATGGAGATGATAAAATGGTAAAATTAAAAGTTGGAAGAAATATATTTAATATAGATGAGAATGATTTGATTCTGGATAATGGAGCTTGTTATATATTGGTTACACAAAAGGTTACTAAAAATTATTCAAGTTATTCTCCAACGGTAAGTAAAAAATTATTCACAGATTTAAAGAAATGTGAATTGATATTTACCAGTGAGGGATTAAGGCAAGCAGCAATTGAGAAATATGGTAATTCAGTAATAACATTCTGGAAGTTTAATATTGATCAGATGCAGAAAATGGGATATTAGGACATGAATGTGAAATTATAATGGAGGATTTATGGATACATTAAAAATATATCAGGAATATAAATTTAAAAAAGGTGGTTCTGAATTTCATATTTCTGAAGGAGAAAAATTGAAAGTTAAGACGGACAAAGGTATTTTTGAAGGAGTTCTTACAAGCGTTGGAGCGTTTGGAGACGATTTTCACTTGGATATTGGCGATGAATCAGTAAAGATTCATTGTGATAAGGTTATCGATATAATACCAGTTTAGACATAAAATAACTATTTAAGTGGAGGATATAATTTGAGGAATAGAGCATATCTTAGAGATATGAGAAGAAAAAATATACAGAGAAAGAAACGCATAAGCAATTCTGTATATGGTTTTGATTGGTATAAGCATGATGGTCAGTATTCTAAAGGAAAAATACATTGTGGTTGTGGATTGTGTAAATTCTGTAAAAAGTACGGATTACCAACAATTAAATGTATGAGAGAACAATCTCGGGAGAGAATATTAATAAAGGATTTAGAAAGTGACTTGTGCAATGTAGATTGAGGTGCTATAATGAAATCAAACAAAGTTGACGATATAAAGAATAAGAAGGAGGACAATGATATGGAAGCTGTTTTAAATGATAGAAGTAATTATCGTAGATTAGATATGTCTAAACTAAAGTTTTCAGATAAAACAATGTCTATGGAAGAATCATTAAAAGATATTATTCCTATTCATTGGTCTGATGATGTATTAAACGGTAAGAAGAAAGTTATTATAAGTAAACAAAAGTAAAGGTGTAATTTTATGTGCCAAATTGGTGATATTATAGTTGTTTATCGTTATAAAGATGGAAATAAGACATTGCCTACACATTCATTTGTTGTTTTAGATGATAACAACGGACAAATTCAAGGAATAGATTTTGATTTTGTAGGTTTGGTTATGTCTTCTTTTAAGGATGAAGAACAGAAAAAGAGAAAATTATCTTATCCTGGTAACTTTCCAATTACTCCTGATGATCAAGAGATATATGATGGAGATAATGGGGAATCTGGATACATAAAAGCCGAACAATTCTATTATTTTAATAAAGAGAAAATTTCATATAAGGTTATTGGGAAACTTGATATAGAAATATTTAATCTACTGATAGAATTTATAGAAAAGTTAGTTAGTGATGGTGTTATATTTAGGCAGATAACAGAAAATTTGTAATAATAAGCATGATTATTTTTGAGGTCGGAAATGGTTCCCGACACACTCGCAAGAGTACCTGAGATGCTGGATACACCGCCCATCCAAAAATAATTGTGCTTTTTATTATGTTTAGGCATTGTATAGAAATATACAGTGCTTTTTTGGTGGAAGATCAGCTTAAAAATTTTTAGAAATCTAGTTGACAATCATATATCTATATGTTATAGTTATATTGTCAAGAGAGGAGATAAAAGAAGATGGCAAAGAAAACTTTTGGAACCTCTATTGATGAAAAGATCATACAGGATTTTAAAGTTGCTTGTGCTCAAAATAATATTCCAATGAATACGGTTATGGAATTATTTATGAGAGCATATGCAAACGGAAGATTTAAGACAGAAATCCAGTATGAAAAAAATCAATTAGAGGAAAAATAAGAATAGCAGCTCCTACCCTGAGAAAGTAATAAGCTGCCATTCGAGCCACTTGGATAAATCCATAGTGTTATTATATTCTACAACATTTTCTGGACTATTTCAAGTCGATTTTCCTTAAAATCGTACATTGACAACTTAATATTGAGTATCGTTGATGTATTTTTTTTGAGAAAATGTAAAAAGTTTTGGAGAAATAGTTATTGGAACTATTGGCTAAAACTTATTTACAGAAAGGAAATTAGAATATGAGATTAACAAAGAAGAAAATGGAACAGGAAAATATTATCTCTGATAGGAGCATTAGAGATAAATGTGTAGGACGTTATGAGGTTTTGGAAAAGGTAAAGAAATTATTGCTTTTACCGTTGTTCTTCAGATTAAAAAAGCATCCGATAGGCAGATTATTTTAGCCGGAAAGTAATCCACAATAGATTGTTCGTCACATTGTGGGGACTCAGTTCTGCACATTATTCGAAACAGAAAATACCCCTATGCAGATTAATTGCACAGGGGTATTTCTTCCGGAAGGGTCAGAATGGAAGTTCATCTTCCTCTGTCAGGGGTTCAGGATATTTATAACGCAGGTACGCATACAACAGGCCTCTCTCCTTCAGGAAATCTATGAGGGTGAGGAT
>CAJTKV010000084.1 GCA_910577075.1 uncultured Bacilli bacterium | reverse complement strand
ACTCATATGTCTTTTTCAATGCAACTTTGTTGCACTTCACATTTAAATTAACATAATAAAGTCAAGTTGACTTTTTATTTTAATTTTGCTAATATAGTAACTGTTCGACTGAAAGAGGAGGACCAGAAATGGAAACAAAAAAAGCTTCTAGGGTAGCTTGGAAGCATCTTATTTGTTGTATAGTACTTTTAATAATATTTGTACTTACAATAGGTATCCACATTAATGCGGAAGGACGAACTGAAGAATATCTAAGTGAAACTTCAGATGAAACTGTACCCCTGCGCTATAATTCATTAAATTTATTAAATTATAGTTTAGACGATATAGTAAACTTGCGTATCAATGAAAAAAATGAGGTTGAATTAGCTGGACCTAAAGAGGAAGTAAATGTTAACATCTCAGATATTGACAATTACATTACTACTTACAATGATGAAATAGCTTTCTTTGCTAAGACATTTGCTGTTGATTATGAAGATGTCGTAGCCGACTTGAAAGAAAGATATGAATCAAGAAAATTCGAGTTTGAACAAAACAATGTTGGGTTCTTGCTTAAGAAGAACGGAGAAGTAAAGACATATGACAGTGTATTATATGGATTAGTCGAATATTTCTACGATTACGTAGAAAACAACCCAAGAAAAGTCAACAAGAAAAGGGTTCCATATAAAGGTGATGCTAAGTATGTAGAAAATCTTATAATCTACTTTACTACACACGTATACACCAATGTCGATACAACTACGGCCTTAAGTATAGGAGCTGCAGAATCGGGATATTACAAAGTTAAATACATGTTAAGATGTAATAACGTATTCGGAGGAATGAGTTCTAAGGGCCTAATAAAATATCGAAATATTGAATATGGGGTATTATCATATGTTCGCTTATTATCTAGAAATTACTATGGTAAAGGTCTAAATACAATAAGCAAGATAGGACGTAAGTATTGTCCTAAATATGATAGCTTTGGTAATAAGATAGCAAGTCCACATTGGATTAAGTTAGTTTCTTCAGCTAAGAAAAAATATTCGAAGTATGACTTTGATATAGAAACTAAGGACTTACTAAACAGAGAATAGAATACATAACTTGTAATTCTATTCTTTTTTTTATATAATTTTCATAGGATGATGATTTATGAAATATATAGAAGATATTGATGTAAGAAATAAAAAAGTAATTTTGCGATTAGATCTAAATGTAACGATTAAAGATGGCAAAATAGTTGATGATACGAAAATAAAGAAGAGTATTCCAACTATTAAGTATTTGCTCAACAATAATGCTAAAGTACTTATTATGTCCCATTTGGGAAAAGTAAAAACCGAAGAAGACAAATTAGATAAGTCGTTGAAAATAGTTGCTCAATCATTGAGTAATCTCATGAACGAAGAAGTCTACTTTGTCAATACTACGAGAGGATCAGAATTAGAGCATTCTTTAGATAACCATAAACTAGTACTTATGGAAAATACGCGCTTTGAAGATATAGATGGGAAAAAAGAATCGGGATGTGATGAATCTCTTTCATTATACTGGGCTAGTCTTGGGGAAGTTTTTATAAATGATGCCTTTGGAACAACTCATCGTAAGCATGCATCAAACTATGGAATATCTTCCCATCTTCCCTCTGCCTATGGCTTTCTTATAAATGAGGAACTAATTGGCTTAGATCCCATAATAAACAATATAAAAAGACCATTTACTGTCATTATGGGTGGAGCCAAAGTTGATGACAAAGTAGCACTTATTGAAACCCTATTAAAGGAAAGTGACTATATATTAGTAGGAGGAGGAATAGCTAATACCTTTCTAAAGAGTGTTGGTTATAACATAGGAACTAGCTTATATAGTGAAGAATACGTAGATAGGATAAGAACCTTAATATCGGAATATCGCGAAAAAATTATTATGCCTATTGATGTCGTAGTAAAGGAACGTGAAAATATATCTGTGAAGTCTGTTGCTTCCGTTCCAACGGATGCTGCGATTTATGATATAGGAGATAAGACCATTGAAAAATATAAAGAATATATTCAAAAATCCGAAACGATTTTTGTCAATGGAACGATGGGCTTATATGAAGATGAACAATTTAGACAGGGAACTGAACATTTATATCAAGAGTTAAGTCACGTTAATTCGGTAAAAATAGCCGGTGGAGGAGATGCCGTTGCCAGTATCAACAAATTATCTTATGCCGATGTCTTTGATTTTCTCTCAACAGGTGGAGGAGCAACTCTAGAATACATTGTCGAAAAGAAAATAAATTGTTTTGGAGAAGAGTAAGATGATATTAGTTTTAAATTTAAAAATGAATCTCACCAAAACTAGTATTTTAGAATATGAAAACTTCATTCATGATAAAAAGGTAATTGTTCTTCCCCAATATCCTTATCTTCTTTTATTTAAAAAGGGAAGTTATGCTCTAGGAAGTCAAGATGTTTCAAAATTTGCCAAGGGAAGTTTCACAGGAGAAGTATGTGCCAAAGGTTTAAAAGGACTAGGTGTTAAATATGTTTTAATTGGTCACTCTGAAAGAAAGGAACACTTTGGCGAGACTTTAAGTGACTTCAAAGCTAAGATAAAAAATACAATAGATAATGAGATGATCCCTATTTATTGTATAAACCAAACTAGGGAAGAAAAGAATAATGATCCAGAATTAAAATTGATAGAAGATCAACTTGAAGCAATACCCGAAAATGTCAAATATATCATAATAGCTTTTGAACCGACTTGGCTTATTGGCGGAAGTGAAGAAGTTATAGATGTTGCGCATATTGAACGTGTTATTGTAAAAATCAAAGATTACCTCGTTGAGAGAAATATTAATCACTCCATTATATATGGTGGCGGAATTAATCCTGAAAATATCGACATAATAAAGAACATTCAAGGCAATGAAGGATTCATAATATCGTCATCCGCGCTAGAAAGAGATAAGCTAGAAATTATATACGATAAAATAAAGTAGGTAGTAATTTATTCTAATCTGGTGTATAATAAGGCAGAAGCGGTGATAGTATGAATATAAAAGTTGGAGATAATTTAGAACTTCATTGTTACAAGCATAATGGAAAAATAAATAGTATATCTGATAAGATAACCGTATTAGATATATTAGATGATTGTATTATCTGTGGGGATTTTAAAACTACTATAACGGAAAGTGATGGTTCGTCGCATAAGACGAAAGAACCAGCGATAATGTTTTTTTATAAAAATCGTTGGTTTAATATTTTAGCTCAATTAAAAAAGCAAGGTCTATTTTATTACTGCAATGTTGCAACGCCATATTTAATTGATGAAAACATTATTAAGTATATTGATTATGATTTAGATCTACGTGTTTTTCCCGATGGTGGATTTCGCGTTTTAGATAAAAATGAATATAACTATCATAAAAAGATTATGCATTATTCTGATGAATTAGATGAAATAGTAAAAAGTGAATTATCCAGTCTAATCGAAATGAAGAAAAACAATGAGGGGCCATTTGATAAAAACGTTATCGAAAAGTATTACAATAAGTATAAAGAGATAACTGGAATAAACTAAAATAGGTTGACAAGAAAGCCGATTTCTTGTCTTTTTTTACGCCTTTTTGTCGAAAAAACAAGTATTTAAAAAAATATTAAAAAATAAGTTGACAAAATTAATTGGTAGGTATATAATGAAACAGTGTGTTGAGGAAAGAACCTCAAAAAACACATGAATATATCAGAAAAATTTGGGAATATTTGAAAAAGAATTGACAAAATGAAATTAAACTGATATATTACAAATGCGCTGCAAAGAGAAGCAGAGCAGAGATCTTTGAAAACTAAGTAAAATGTCAAAGAAATTTGAGTAGCAAGATTAAACTAGAAATAGAAAAAAGAATTTTTTTATGAGAGTTTGATCCTGGCTCAGG
>CAJTKV010000083.1:1841-3975 GCA_910577075.1 uncultured Bacilli bacterium | reverse complement strand
GCTAAAGAACTTCATAAAACTTTTTATGGTAAAGATGAATTTGCGATTTTTGACAACAATGGAAATATATTAACAATATCTTGTTAATATCGAAGGATAGATTAGAAATGATATGAACCCCGTTTCTTGGACAAAGGAAACGAGGTTTTTATATGAGTAAATTAAGTTATGAAGATAAAATAAATTTATATAATGATAAAAAGAGAGGTATGTCGATAGGAAGTCTATCAAATCAATATAAGGTAAGAAAATGCGTGATTAATTATCTAACTGCATTAATAGATAAACATGGAATAGATATTTTAAGAACAAGCAAAAACAAAATTCATACGAAATACGAAAAACAAGAAGCCATAGATAGAGTCTTAGTTAATGGTGAAGCAGTCTGGGCAGTGGCACTTGATATAGGATTATTAAGCAAAGGAATGTTAAATAATTGGATTTCAAAATATAAAGAAAACGGTTATAATATAGTTGAACGAAAGAGAGGACGGTCAACTATGCCAAAAGTAATAAAGAAAAAAGAGAATGAAACAAAAGATGAAAAAATTAAAAGATTAGAACAAGAAAACATGTATTTAAAAGCGGAGATAGAATACTCAAAAAAATTGAGAGCCGTTGTTCAAGCAAGGAAGAATCAACAACAGAAGAAAAAGTAAATGTTGTAAGTGAACTTCGGCTAAAATACCCATTAATGATTCTTCTACAAGTATCTGGTTTAGCTAAATCAGTATATTATTATACTTTATCTAAGAAAGATAAAGATGATAAAAACAAAGAAATAATAGATAAGATAAAAGAGATATTTATTAATAATAAAGAAAGATATGGTTATCGTAGAATAATATTAGAACTTAGAAACCAAGGTTATAATGTTAATCATAAAAAAGTATATAGAATAATGGTTAAGTTAGGATTAAAACCATTAAAAAGAAATAAAAGAAAATATTCGTCATATAAAGGAACAGTTGGTAAGATAGCAGATAATTATATTAATCGAGAATTCTATGCAGATAAACCAAATCAAAAATGGTACACAGATGTAACTGAATTCAATCTTCGAGGAGAAAAAATTTATTTATCGCCAATATTAGATGGTTTTAATGGAGAAGTAATATCTTACAATACTTCTAAATCACCTAATCTAGAACAAATAAATGATATGCTTAACAAAGCATTTGCTGATAGAAATTTAGAAGGTTTGATATTTCATTCAGATCAAGGGTGGCAATATCAACATCAGTCTTATCAACAAAAATTAAAGAATAAAGGAATTAAACAAAGTATGTCTAGAAAAGGAAATAGTATGGATAACGGAATGATGGAAAACTTCTTTGGACTACTTAAAACAGAAATGTTTTATGACCAAGAAGATAAATATAAAACAATAGATGAATTGATTTTAGCAATAGATGACTATATTAATTACTATAATTATGATAGAATTAAAGTAAAATTAAAAGGATTGTCTCCTGTAAATTACAGGTTACAATCCTCTAATTAGAAATTATTTATAAACTGTCCAACTTTTGGGGTTCAGTTCAAAATAGTCTATTTTTAAATGTTAAAAAACTTTGACAAAATTCCAAAGTTCTTTTGTAGATTTGTTAATTGTTAATAATCTATAATTGTAGGTGAAAGGAGAGATAAGTATGATGCTTGGGAATAAGATTTTAGAATTGAGAAAGAAAAATGGGCTTTCACAAGAACAATTAGGGGATAAGGGGAATGTTACTAGACAAACAATTTCAAATTGGGAATTAGGAGAAACAACTCCAAATACTGATCAATTAAAACTTTTATCTAAGGTATTAAATATTAGTATTGATGAATTATTAGGTAATAATGTGAATAATGTTTTAGTAGAAAAAATTAGTAATACTGAAAAGCTTTCAGGAATAATTATTAAAATACTTAAATTTATTGGGATAGCATTTATTGTATTTTTTATAATTGATATAATTGCACTTATTATATTTATTTCAACTGGGGAGCTTACTAATGTTGAAAGTAGTGCTACAACTATATGTAAAATGAATAATAATCCATATGAAATTGAATTTGGAACTGATAAATATTTTAAATGTGAAAATTGCACTGAAGAAATGAGTAATGAAATTAAAGAGTTAGTAGA
>CAJTKV010000083.1:0-1831 GCA_910577075.1 uncultured Bacilli bacterium | reverse complement strand
ATTTTAATAATATTGACAACAGTATGAAAAATGTTGAAAATTATTTTAAATCAAAAGATGGAAGTTGTGAATAAATTACACTTTTGATATAGAAGGTTTGCTTTTATTATGATATAATAAATATAAGTCAATGTTATGCATAAATATTGATTTAGAAAGGTTTAAAGTTATGAAAACAAAATATAAGTTTGGTGAAATTTTACTTTACGTAAGAGAAGAATATAAAGAATGTGAACAACTTTTAAACGAATTAAACAAATGTATTTCTGTTACCAAAAACAAAGATTTTCATTTCGAAGGAGATATTTGGGAAAAAGAAAGTAAAATAAGATTGATTGTAGAAAAGAAATATTCGGAAATATTAAAAAAAATACAATGGTTAAGATATAATACATATAGTGATTATTTTTATACTGCCTATTTCAATGTAATTAGAAATGAAGATAATGAATACACTTTAGAAAAAGATTCCATGCTAACACCATTGGATGATAATAAAAAATTTACACCATCAGTTGATATATTGTATCAAGAAAAATTTGATAGTCTTATTGATAGCATATTATCTTTAGATGTAATGAAACTGCAAAGAAAAAGTCTTCGTATAAATCATGATTTAATTAGATTAGATTTTGGGAGAGTATTTGTTAGTTCAAAATTAGGATATGAATCTTTCTTACATTGGGTAGGAAATACTGATGTTGTTAGTTATTCAGTAAAAAAAGATTGTTGTCCTTATCTTTTAGAAGAAATTTTATATTTAGAAATTCCAGCAGAGTATATACCATCTGAATGGGTGCAAATCTTTGAAAAGCATGAAAATAAATTTGGTAATGATATATTTTTTGATGTGGATATAAATGCTTCAAAAAGAAAGGGTTATTTACAAATAGATACTTCAAATAACGAAGAAATTAAATTACTGGTTAATAAAAATCACAATTAATCTAACTTTATCAAATCTATTTAAGTAAAAATTATCTGTGTATTTGTACAAAGAAACTATGAAAAATACATAGTACATAGAAAATTATATTGTAATTAAGAAAATAAAAAAGTTACTACTGTGTAACTTTTTATAATTTATTAAAATATTGTGATATAATCTGTAATGGGTGTTTATAGTGATGCAGGTAAGTAGAGATGGTAATTTGAAAATTCCAAAGAATATAGATATTGTGGAAAAAGAAATAAATAGTAAATCAGATATAATTGAAACAAAGAAAACTATTACCTATGCAAATAATGAAAAGTTTAATAAAGATAAAATTATTAAAGATATAGAAAAAAATAATATAGAACTTAATTTAAAAGTTCCATATAATTCAAATGATTTAATAGTTATAACTAAAGCTAAGAAATTATGCGCTTATATCATAACAATAACTGAAAAATCTCCTAAAAAGTTTAGAGGAGTATTTGTAAATAGAATGCAAAATCATTCGTTAGATGTAATAGAAGATTTATTAAATGCTAATTTTATACGCATAGATAGTGTAGAAAATAAACATATTAGAGAAAAACATCAAAAAGATGCACTTGTAAAATTAAAAATGCTAGGATATATTTCTATGATTGCTGAGAGTTCAAATTGCATATTACCTAAACAATATAAACAAATATCCTTTCAAATTTCAGAAGTAATAAATTTATTACTCGCATGGAAAAAAAGTGATGATGAAAGATGGAGAAAAAGAAATAATGGATTTTAAGTCTAAAGACTTTTAATTAAGGGAAAAATTAATATTTTTACAGGCGTTGTTCCTAGTGGCGTCTTTACGCCCGCGCGGTTAACAATAATGGTAATAAGAATTAATATAATACCAATAAT
>CAJTKV010000082.1:4030-4236 GCA_910577075.1 uncultured Bacilli bacterium | reverse complement strand
AGCATGTGCTTTAAAAAACAATGTTCCACCATACTCATTTTCTAAATAGTCTTTCACATATTTATCCCTGTTTTTAATAACTGGTGTTAGTTGATACATATCTCCAAAACCAATAAATTGTATTCCTCCAAATGAAGACTCACTATTTCTTGCTTTTTTACAAATGATATCCATAGCATCAATAATATCAGGACTAACCATAGATA
>CAJTKV010000082.1:0-4020 GCA_910577075.1 uncultured Bacilli bacterium | reverse complement strand
TTTTTGTTCTTTCAATTTATTAATTAACTGTAGTCCAATTGGTAATTTAAAGAAAGAATGTATTGTTTGACCCCCTATATTTAAAGCAGCCACTCCAGTAGGAGCAAGTACAACTACTTTCTTTTCAGTATGTTCTACAAATTGTTTTAAAGTTTCCGATTTACCAGTACCAGGGTTTCCTGTTATAAACAGATTTTGAATACTAGTTTCCATTATTTTTAAAAGAGTTTGTTGTTCTCCACTAAGAACTATTAACATCTTATTCATATGTTTTCCTTTCCTTACTCATTTCTACACAACATTTCCTAATTTTAAAGATACATAATCATCTTGTATGTCATATTGAATATCTAATTCACGAGGAAAACTATAATGTTCTTCAGTACCATCATCATACACAAATACAATTGTCCCTACTAACGGTAAAGTTTTTAAAAACTCTTCCAAGTCATACTCTCCAATTATTTCTCCCTTTTTCAATAACTTTATAGAAAAAATTTCACAACAATAGGTTTTTCTTACCCAATTATCTAAACACTCCACACAAGAAGTAATTTTATCCATTTTAAATTGACAAACCTCGTTATCGAGAAAGTCGTATCTCTTCATACCTTTTTCTTCATATACATAGAAAGATAATTCAATAAATTGTTTATACATTTTTAATCTCCTTTCATTTTTCTAAATGTAACAAACAAAATAATCATATAATTAGGTTAGGGGTAGGTATATGAAACCATCAAACCCCAACTACCTAATTTTTATTAATTATTTTCCGATTACAGATACAACTTCAATGTTCTTGAAAGTTCTATCTTTAGATATCCTACTAGTTTGTTTAAGTGTAACTTTAGTACCCACTAAACATTTAGTAGATTTTGCTATAGACTTCGCTCCATCAACCAAATCTTCAATTCCTAAAGAGTAACCAAACTTTTGTAAAGTTTCCTTTAGTCTTGAAATGTTTAATTTAATGGCATTTTGACTTAAGAAGTAAGTATCTTTAACTTCAATACCATTTACCCCATAAACATAACTTACAATTGGCATACCAGTAATTTCACCATCTTTAACTTCTAATAGTTCACCATCGTAAAGAACATCATCTTCTAACTCTATATCACAAGTCAGAAAAGCCTTTTGAATGTAATTTAATTCAGTAGGTTTAGTTTCTTCATCGATACTATCAAAACTAGTATCAACATACTCATTCATTTCTTTTTCTCCTTTCCGTTAATATCGTACTAAAAATTCTTACCAAAAGATATTTCCTAATTGGTAAGAATGTGGTAAGATTAATAAGAGGTGTTTTATGTTAAATTTTAAACAAATTGAGATAGATGAGGTATATGATAACTGTTATATCTTGCTATATGAATACTTTCATCATAATACTAATAATAACAATAGTGGTTACTTCTATAATGAAATTCCTTTTATAAAAGAAAAGACAGTTGCTACTAAGATAGAAGATATCTACGAAAGTATTTACTCCCTTGGAGAAGAACTTTACGAATATATGAAAAATGATGAACATTTTGATATAGAATATCTATTTTATAAAGTAAGTGAATTGGAACACATAGAGGGAATAAAGTTTGGTATTGACTATTGGGTTCAAAAAAATGGTTATCCATATTTTAGAGGTTTTGAATATTACGGTAAGAATAGAACTAATAAACTTGATTTGAATATAGGTTTATTCAGTAAAGATGTAGTAAATCTCTATATACTTTCTAGAACACATGAACTCATACACGAAATAGAGTCTTTAAGTTCTAGAAATCCTGACTACGAAAACAAATATGACAATGTAATTAATGACTTACTTGATGAATTAAACGAATATATTTATTGGTATTTAATTTATGGAGTTCTTATCCTTAAAACGATTCACACAACAAGTGCTATATCTACCTTTAAAGAGTGGTTAAAAGAAATGGACTTAATATTTGAAGAAAAAGATAAATACAAGATTAACCTTGAATTTCTAATGCCTGTAATAACCGAAATGAAAGAAAATGAAGATAACTATTTACTTGATATATCCTTATTAAATACTAGAATAGATATGTCTAATTTTGAAGATGTGATAGGAGTTATAAATGGTTTATCATTACTATATACCTACAAACTAAAACATTATGTAAAAGGTCAAGAATTCTATTATCCGTTTGGAATAAGTGATACTTATTATCAAAGTTTTAATATTGATTACGAACAAATAGTATTTGACAAAGATATTCGTATATACAAAAACTTTATTATGGGTTATTCTTTAATAGGAGTCTCATACTATAAATTATTGCTTAATTTAACAACTAACTACGAGTATGGGGGAGTTAAAATGATAAAGTGTGCTAACCCTAATTGTAAAAGATACTTTCAGCAAAATGGAAGACAAGAATACTGCAAAACTAAAGAATGTCAAAGATATAGGAAGAATAAAAAATCTAACGAATACTATTATAGAAACAAAAAAGAAGACAGCAACTAAACTGTCTTTTCTCGCACCTACAATTAATTGATATCATACTCACTTTGAAATGAATCTAATCTGCATGTCTATAATTTTCTTTACTATACAAAGGATCATTTTTAGCAACATAATAACTAATAGAAGAGGAATTTTTTGCTTTACACTCCATTCTTGAATCACTATATAGCTTACAAATAACATCTCCACCATCTATACTTATAGTATTTCCAAAATGTTCATAAGTAAAACCTACTGGATTATTTTGTATTTCAGCTAGTTTACCATTAATTAATGTAGCAAAAACACCACTTTTTGAACCTGTAAACTCATATGAACTTCCCCAGTAATTTATAGTAGTGTCTATATACTTTTTTTGTAATTCATACAATCCATATTCCTTATTTTTATCTTCTTTTGTTGTAGTAATACTAACTGTCATTAACTCATCTTGATTATATGGATCAATTGGAAAATCCTCAAAAGCACGAAATTCTCTATCATCTACTTTGACATAATAACTATAATTTGCTTTAATATATTTTATAGCATCGGGATTAGTTGTTAAACCCATAGTTCCATATACTTTAGGAAATATCTTTTCAGCAGCTTCGCTTTGTTCTGATGAAAATATTAACCATCTATTATCATCTTCACTGACATTACTAACAGTATAGTTGGTATTATATTTATTCTCTAAACAGTCTTTTATGGCCACTGGTCCAGAAATCCTTATTTGAGAATATTTCCAAGTTAAATTACAAGTTATTTCTTCACCATCAAAATTAATTTTAAAGGGTTTTATCCGTTCAAATATAGGAAATTCATTAATAATTTCTTCATTAAAATCCTTATTAACTTTAATATATATACGTTTTACTGCTAAATCTTCAACAATTTTTTCTCCATCTCCATGATTTTCATATTGATTTTCATAACACTCAATTGTTGTTGAATTAACAACTGAACATTTTCTTTCCAGCCTAGCCGTGCCAGTGGGGCCTTTACTTTTAACATTAGTAGTAATAGTTTTTTTATCATAATTAAACGAAAACTCTGTTGTACCATATGATGGATCATCTTTTGGTGGTATATTTGCATATTTATCATTCCAGTAAGTGTCATATTTATATAAAACATTATGAAATTTCACACCCTTAGTAAAACAAATCAGATTCTCTTTATCATCTTCTCTCGCATAGCAACCTTCTTCAATATTCAATTCCCTTATGATATTACTATCAGATAGGTTAAAAAAACTAATAATAACTATTCCCATAATTATTATTATTACACTTAAAACTATCCATACTTTTTTGTTTTTTAAAAAAGAGTTTCTTTTTTTACTAGCATTATTGGTATTTTTGATAGAATCAATAATACAACCACAATTAGGACATATTTTAGCATGGTCACTCATTTCTTTTCCACACTCACTACATTTAATTAATGCCATATATACCACTCCTAACTATCAAATTGTGAAGTTAATAGATTTAATTTACTTTTTGGATATTGTATTACATTTTCAGGGTTTCCATATG
>CAJTKV010000081.1 GCA_910577075.1 uncultured Bacilli bacterium | reverse complement strand
CAGCTAAATCCCCTTGCCCCTTGACAATAGCCGGAACATTATAGGTATTAATTAGTTTATCACTGTTAGTCTCTTCGACACATTGAGTATATAAATACTCCGTATTTTCCCCCAAAAACTGAAAGAAAATTTCTGATAAAAAGGTTTTACCACTACCAGGATCTCCCTCTAATAAAATGGCTGTAACACCCTTATTAGCGTCATTATCATAATAGCGAAAAAATTGGTATACATCTTCTAAAACATCGGCACTTTGAAACGTATATCCTAAATCTTCAAATAAAATCTTAAATTCACGCATAAGTGGATAGCCTATTTGGCCTTTTACCTCTTTTAATTCTTCCATAGATATGTCCCCCAAAAAGTGATTTTTATTATATTATAAAGAAGAGAAAAAGTAAACTAAAATAACAGATTTTGCCGAATAATCACCAATAGGATAAAAGACAAACAGTGGACAAATATTGCCTATTTTTGTTAAAATATTAAAAGAATGGTTATCTAGAAAGGATAAATTGCTATGGTAGATAAAAATCATTACTCTAAGTATTATGAAAAAATTGGAGAAAACTATAATAAACTTCGACTTGATGCCCATAATGATATGGAAAATGTAGTAAATATTATCAAGGCCTATGTCGATAAAAAAGCAACCATTTTGGATATTGGTTGTGGAACAGGAAAATATGGAGAATTACTAGAAAAAGAGAACTACAAAGTTATTGGTATAGATAAATCCGAGATCCAAATTATTCAGGCAAAATCACTGATTGAAGCTTATGTAGGTGATGCAACTTTTCTACCGTTTCCCGATGCATCATTTGACGCATGTACAATGATTATTATGCTGCAACAACTTAATGATGAAGAAAGACTAAAGGCCTTCAAGGAGGCTTATCGCGTCTTAAAACCTCATGGCATTCTTATTATTAAGACTTGCTCTCATGAAGATTTACAAGTGCGATTTACTGCACAGTTTTTTCCTAAAACTCTAGAGATTGATAAAAAACGCTACCCAGATATTCCAGTCTTAAAAGATGAGTTAGCAATTTTTTCGCAAATTGAAACAATAAATTCCCAAATTACAGTTAAAAAAGAAAAGGAACGATATATTGCGCGCTTTCAAGAAAGAGGGGCATCTAATCTCAGCTTTTTAAGTGATGAGGAATTAGAAGATGGCATTAATAATTTCAAAGAGTGCTTTAAAGATGAGGATGTAATTGAAAAAATAACTAAACATACTTTTATAGTAGCAAGAAAGGAAGATTAATATGCAAGAAATATATATTATTACTGGAAGGACTGGTGCTGGAAAATCTACTTTGTGCAAAAAGCTTGCAGAATTTTTGGAATATCCTCTTTTGAGTTTTGCCAATATGGGAAAGGATTTTGCAAATAAAAATGGATTTAAGCGCATAAGAGAATGTCATCTTGCTATGGAGTTATCAGAATTTAAAACGAGAATGGCAGATCATATTTTAAGCATCATTGAAGATGAATTAACTAGACATGAAAAGGTAATTATCGATGGCTTATATATAGATACAGTAGTCTTTAAGCTAAAAGAGAAATATAACTGCAAACTTATCTACTTAAATACGGATGATGAAATCCGTTATCAAAGAGTGGCCGAGAGATTAGCCATATCAATTGAGCAAGCTCAGGAAGAAAACAAGATAAAAGAGCGATTAAAAGATGAGGTGGGAATTCGTGAACTCATAAAAACTGCTGATTATATTCTCGATGGAAATTTATCTATAGAAGAAATATTTAATAATTGTTGTAACATAATAAAAGAATCATAGTAAATTATGATTCTTTTATTTTAAGACACTTTCATTTCCATATATATTATCAAGTTCAGTTTTAATAAATTCACATATGCGATTGGAAATATCATAGATATTATCATAAAATAAAATTTCTTTTACATTGGGACATCCCTTAATTAAGCCAGAAATATTAGAACCCGTTTTCGCAATAACTAAAATGGATTTACCAAGGCGAGTTGCCTCTTGAAGTTCCATACCTTGTCCCGTAGATACATTGCTCATTTCGGCAATAACGACATCTGATAGATTTACGAGGTCCATTGCTCTTACATATTTTTCTTCATCTGTCCCTTTAAACTTCATCGTTGCTAGTGGTGAATGTATTCTTAGATAATATCCATCACACGTCATAATTGAATTTAATTTCTTATAATTTTCTGTCAATTCAGGATCCGTTGCTAAAACTGCTCCCGTAACTAAGATATTCTTATAATCTCTTGTTTCATCTATTGGCTCTATACCGTATTCTTCTTTGTATCTTTCTATCATTTCTAATGTTATATCTGCCATATTAACCTCCATTGCCTAGTATTATAGCATAAAATTTCTACTTGCGCATTTTTCCCGAATTATCAGGTTCATTTAGAATAATAACATTATGACCCTGTTTTTTTAAATATTCATAGTACTGTTCTAATTCTTCCTTGGAATAATACTCTGAGGTGTCAGAATATTCTTTCATTAAAGCTACCAATGAAGATAGATCTTCTAATACTTTATCCTTATATTCATCACTTAAATAATTCTTTACTATATAAGGTGTGTCTTTTACAGCATAATATCTATTTATTTTTTGACAAAATAAGGCATAATTTTCTTTGCCGACTCTCTTGATAATATTATTTTTATTATCTCCAATACGGGCATCTTTTAAGAACTCTTCAAAATGTTGAAAGAATTCATCTATCATATAATAGTTAAGCTCGTAAGAAGACATATAGACTCCACCCATTAAGAAACTTGATAAATCGCCACCTCTTCTTTTAAATATTTTGGCGATTTCAATGCTGGTTTTGTCATTTATCAACTCTTCTAAAAGGCCATCTTGAATGGATTCGTCATCATCGTCAACCATTAATCCAATTTTTTCAACGCTTCCGCCTCTTGACCAATCTTCACTTATAAATTCAAATTCACGATCGCGCGTAACGGAGTGATTTATTTCATGGATGACTGTTTGTTCACTCGATGAAAAAAGTTCAAAACAGACAAGTCTAGTTATCTCTTTTGTCCAAGGATCACGAATATACGAACTAAAGGGATTTTTTCCTTGAATTCTGCTTTTTATCTTGTTTAATATTACGTCGTTATCTAAGACCCTTTCATCAGTTATACCCATGAAATTATAGGGAAGTATTTTATCATTGAATTCAGCAGATCCATCATTATGGGCATCCTTGAATTCTAAAAATGGTCGATACTTTTCACTTTGTAGATTCTCATTTGTCTTGATAAAATAATCTATAGTATCGAAATCGACATAATAGGCAAAGACTATTTGATTAAACCTTGATTCGATGACTCTTCTATTTTTTTCACCATAGTATTCAATAAAAGACTCTAGTAATATTTCCTTATTTTTAGCAATTTCTCTCTTTACTAGAGCATTATATTTTTCTCTTAATTCACTTAAATTTTTCATAAATTTCCTCTGTCATTTAATAAATTATACCATATCTTAAATAATTTGCTATAATATACATCATTAAAGGACGAGTTTTATGAAAAAGATATTTATATATATGTATCCTATTAAAGAATATACTTCATTTTTCTTATTTCACAATGATGAACTTTATGATAAGTGGAAAGTTAAAAGGCCTCTTCCGATTCTAGAAGAGTGCATTCAAAAAAGATATCGCGAATCAGGATATGAAATCGTCTTTGTCACTTATCCTGACCGTCAAGTATTTGGATTAACACCACAAGAAAATGACATAATAATTACTACTGATATTTCTTTTGAAGATAACAGTGCAGTTGATGCTAAAGGAAATAAAAAAGAAAATTTTGTGCCAGTATATCCCAATATTAAAGATATTATAGATTATCTAGGCTCTATTAAAAAATTAGTAGTTGGTGGATATCACTTTAATGACTGCGTTAAAAGATTGGCAGAATATGCTAAAGAACAAGGAATTGATACATCAATTGATCTTGAATTAACTGATATTTTCTTCTCCGTTTATAGAAATAATGACTACTTTAAAACGGATGGATATGACCCAGAAAGATTTAAAGAGCATATGATGAGTGAAGATTTAGAGTTTGGCTATGAAGTTGCGCTAAAGCAATTTAAATTAATGTATTCTGATCCAATTTTTGGATTCTTTAAATAGTAAGTATTAGCTTTTTTATTCTTTTCTCTGTCGCTTTTTGTCGAAACTATTGACGACCTTTTTTTAATCATTATAATAAATCCTCGAGAG
>CAJTKV010000080.1 GCA_910577075.1 uncultured Bacilli bacterium | reverse complement strand
TACTCATATGTCTTTTTCAATGCAACTTTGTTGCACTTCACATTTAAATTAACATGCCTAAAAATATTTGCAAAAAAATTGAATATATTATATAATACCTAGACAAAAGAGGGGAAAAATTATGACCGATTTACAAAAAGAGTACCTAAATAAGCACATTGAAGATCAAGATTTATGTACTTGCATCCAAAAATTAGATGATTCCGAAATAAAACGTATTATTTATCTATATGAAGTTATTGATAACATAAATATCGCTTATGACAAGGCCAAATTAGACAAATTCATTAGTGCCTATATCACTTTAAATAAAAGTGGCAAGAGTCATATTATGGCATCACTTCTTGCTGAATCCTACTTTATATGTCATATTAATGAATTAACAGAAGAAGAAATACAGGATTATATAGCCCTATGTACACGTTCTAAATTAGGTAAATTAGTATATAATCCGATTTTACTTGCCAATTATAGTGCCAAAGATCACATCAGAATATGTGAATTCCATTATGCATTAGGTGAAAAATATTACTTAGACGAATTTATCATTATGGCTGCTCGACATAAAGCTAAACCTGCTTATATTGAAAAGATGTGCCAATTTAATCTTCAATATCGTCCTAAAGGCGAATTAATGGACAAAATATTGGAAAGCGAAAACTTTTATCTTATCAAATCTGATTTTGAGAGACTAATGGTCTTAGAATACCTATCTAAATGCGATGACTTCTATGTTGAAGCACTTCTTCGTCATATCATCCTTACACCAGATTTCACTTTAAAAAACAGCGTCTTTGACATACTTGATTTTATCAATATTTTAATAAAAAATGTTTTAATAAAACAGGAAAATAGACGCCATACTGATAACTTTATGTTGAAGCTAAATCAAAGGCCTAAAATCTTAGAAACATATACTGTTAATGAACTAGGTCAAATGTACACAATTATAATAAATGATAGCTCCACTCAAGACTTTTTCTTCAATAAATTTATTTTAGAATACCTAAGCGGTGCTGAAGTCTTAAGCATATATAATAATCTTGTCATTGAGAAAAAAGAAAAAGTTTCCGATGTATTGAGAAAGATTCAAAAAATAATATTAAAAGATGGAAAAAAATCAGCCGCTTACCTTGAATTATTAGAAAGCGAAAACGCCACTTTAAAGTATTCGCCTAAAGATTCAGGACAGTGGGTAGATATCATGTCTAACAATACTTTACATGTAGATTAGGAGAAAAAATATGTTATTATTAAATGATATTAAAAAATTAAGAGAAAAAACTGACAATATAAATGTATTAAAAGCAGCATTCGATGCCGGAAGTAATAATTTATCTTATATTATTCGTATCTACGAAATGCTAGAAAATGACGAGTTTAAAATTCCACAAGAATACAGAGACTTATTAGCAGAGTGCTATGCCACTGAACGTCTTTTAAATGACAAGATTGCTATCGAAAAGTTACTATCATCAGGATATTTTCTCAAGAAAATTGCCAGTATGAGTATTGATGAAGTAAATGCTTATATTGAACTATGTCGTCATGAGACCTATAATGACATGCTAATTAATTCTTCCGTCATTAATAATTATTCGCCTAAAGAACATCTAGAAATTGTCAAGTTATATGATGAAATTAAGGACTTAGAACCAGAAATAAAAGCTACTTTTGTAACAGCTGTCAATCTTAAACAGAATATATCAACTATAAAGATAATTATTAAAACTCTTAAAGTTGGTCTAAATGAAAGTAATAGGAAATTGCTTAGTTCACTCTTAACTAGCAACGATTTCTATGCCAAATACAATAGTGCTGTCATAATTGAAATAATCACAGCCATTATGGAAACAAAAGATGTAAAACTAGCAACAATTATAGCAACTATTGCTCTTAATGGTTTTTGGTTAGATACGGCATTTACTTTCCAAAATGTTTTATCTTTACTAGCTCAATGTAAGGAAAATACGCGATATATTCTTACATGTTCTAAAGTTTACACTTATAGTCAAGAAAACCTAACACAGATTATTGAGTTAATCAATGAATATCCGCATCTACTAAAATACTTCAATAATTCTCATTTAAATGAAGTTTTTAGTTTTGAAGAATTAATATCCCTAATGGATGAATATTCCTTAAAAGATCAAGCTAACTTCAACATCTTTGCTAAAGTATTTGAAAATATCAAAGTTGAAGATGAAAAAGAAACTATATACTTAGTATTAAAAGAGGAATTAGATAAACGACTTTACAGTTCTACTATTGGCGAGTATTTAGATTTATGTAATTCCATTGAAGAATTCTTAACTACTATAAAACCACGTTATGATGCTAATGATTGTATTTACCTAGAATCTAGTTTAACTTTGACATCTAAGGAATAAAATGTTATTATAACCTTAGAAAAGGAAGTGATATTACGAAAAATTTTAATTATTTAAAAAGCTTTATAGTATCACTTAATATTAACTAAAAATATTTAAGAGACCTTACTATAAAGTGGGTCTCTTATTTTTTAAGCATTTTTTAAAGAGATCAAATATATGAGAAAGAGGAAAAAATATCGAAAATAATAAATATATTTGTCTTGAAACAAATTATAACAAAGCTTATGTCCAAAAAGAAAACAATGTCATCGAAGTTACTCTTGCCAAAGAGTTTCATGGAATCATGAATAGAATGGTATATCCAGGAGACGAAGTCATTATCGAGGATAATACAATCGTTAAAATACTAGAGAGAAAAAATTATATCTCCCGTCAGAAAAATGACTTAACGCGTCATAATGCCAAAGTAGATACGCCTATAATAGCTGCCAACATTGATCTGGCTTTAATCGTCATATCGCCGAAAAATCCAGATTTACATCCAGCCTTTATTGACCGCTATAAAATTCTTTTAAATGCTTTCAATATCCCATCTCTTATTGTTTTAAATAAAAGTGATTTAGCCACTGAAAAGACCAAAGAAATAATAGATTTTTATCGCCATAGAGGAGAAGAAGTCTATGAGACAACATTTCATAATGCCCAAAGTATTTTAGCTTTAAAAGAACTTATTAGGGGAAAAAGAGTTATCTTAGTTGGTCAAAGTGGAGTAGGTAAATCGACACTTACATCGCATCTTACCGGTAATCATGATATTAGAGTTGGAAAAATCGGAGAAAAGACTAAAAGAGGAAGACACACGACAACAAATTCCAATCTTTATATTATTGATAAAGATACTTATATTATCGATACTCCAGGGATTCGTGCTCTTAGTCTAAAAAACATTGATGAAAAAGAGATAATGGATTATTTCAAAGAATTTGAGGGCTATAAGTGTCGTTTTAAGGATTGTAAACACATAAATGAGCCTACTAATGTCTGTGGTATCAAAAAAGCCCTAGAAGAGGGCAAAATTAATCAAATAAGGTATAATAGTTATTACAAAATAATGGATGAAAAATAAAGCTATTGCTAACAATCCTCAAGAATGCTAGAATAGAGATAATTAAAGAGGAGAATATGAATATGTTTGAAAGATTAATAACGCTTATTGGCACAGATAATTTTAAACAAATAAACGACAAGAAAGTACTACTAATTGGTCTTGGAGGAGTAGGCTCATATTCTCTTGAAGCTCTAGTGCGCAACGGATTTACCCATATTACCGTCATTGACTACGATAGAATTGATATAACTAACTTAAATCGTCAACTCATCACTACATCTAATAATATTGGTCATTCTAAGGTAATAGAAGCCATTTTAAGAGCAAAATCTATAAACCCTGATATCGAAATCGATGGAATAGAAAAAAAACTCTCTAAGGACTCTTTAGGGGATATTTTAAAACTAGAATACGATTATATAATTGATGCATGTGATGATATAGATGTCAAATTTGCTCTTATGGAACAATCTTTACATTATAGATATAAATTGATAAGTTCTATGGGTACAGCTAAAAAGCTCGATCCCACCAAATTATCCATTACCACTCTTGATAAAACTTCTAATGATCCCTTAGCTAGAATTTTGCGAAAAAAAGTTAAGGATGCCCATATCAATAAGAAATTATGGGTTGTATCGAGTGATGAAGTACCTAAGAATATTTCTGCACTGGGGACGGCCAATTTAGTTCCAAGTGTTGCTGGACTACTATGTGTTTCCTACATTTTAAATGACATAATAAAAAATAACAGTAATTAAATACTGTTATTTCTTTTGCATTAAAAATTGCGCCAATTTGTTTGAATCATCATCTTTCATGACAATATTATAAATAATATCAATAACTGGCATTTTTATCTTTTTTCTGCGAAGCAGAGTATAAATACTCTTTAAAGTATAATATCCTTCAACAGTAGTATTTTCTAGATACTCTTTAGCTTCCTTAAAATTTCCCTTTCCCAAAATTACACCATAAGAATAATTTCTTGATTTAGTGCTTGTTGCTGTCAATAACAAATCTCCAACACCAGCAAAGGAAAGAATTGTTTTCTTATTGCCACCTAATCCCTTAATAAGTTCTTTTATATCATGAAGCGATTCC
>CAJTKV010000079.1 GCA_910577075.1 uncultured Bacilli bacterium | reverse complement strand
AATAAGATATATTGTAATTTCTTGTCGTTTATTATATAATACACTCGCACCGATTATTCGGTGACTCCTTGAGGAAAGGAGGTACATATAATGACATCTTATGAGCTAATATGGCGTTTGATCGTATTATTACTTTTGAGTAATAACCAAGATAACGACCATGACAAAAAAGACTAGAAATAGTCAAAAACAAGGTAGTCTGCCAACTACCTTGTTTTTTTATAAAAAAAAGAAGATACAGACTGCCATCCATATCTCCGTACATATACATCTCTTATGAGCTCCTCGAGTAACTTAATTATAGCAAATGTTTCTATATTTGTCAAATAAATATCAATTCCTGGAGAAAAAAACTCTGGGTGAATTGCGTAGCAAGAGGGCAAAGCCCTTAATTAAAAATACAAAATAAGTAGTTAATAAATTTTAGGGTAGGTATTATAAATTAGATATAGAAATAAAAAAATCAAAAATGCAAGTTTTTATTTATATATCAATGGTTTGCTGGTTTTTAGGTGTGGTCAAGTAGTTGACCACAAAAGTGGTCAACTACTTGACACTAATTTTTATAACATTTTTTCTAAATCTTCTATTAAATTTTTTATATCTTCTTTACTTAATTTTGTTATTTTCTTCTTTATTTTTGCTAATTCCAGTTTACTATCTTGACTTAAATCTTCTCCAAATTGTTCTTCATAAAGTTCTGCAGCTTTTTGCATTGTTCCTCTAAATAGTAAATTTACATTTAAAGTATAAATATTCTTTTTATTAGGTTTCTCAAATATGTATTGATTCTTTAATAAATATCTTCTATCTGCATAAAATCTAGTTTTATTTTGTTCTCCATAGCTTTCAATAAATGTGTTGTCGAAAGATAATTCGTTATTCCAATTCATATTATCAATAAAGTATGGCAACATCGTATTTATAGCCCTTATTTTATTTTGTCTTGCAAGTCTTATTATTTCTTCAGGACTTGATATTCCAAAAGTACCTTTAACTCTTTTCTTTTCAGAACTATAAGTTGTTTCAGTAGATAATATTTCTCCAGTTTCTTGATCTACTGACTGAGTTACTTTTGTTATTCCTTTCTTTTGATATTTTTGTAATTGTTCTTTTTCTTCTTCTGGAAGACTCTCGTAAGTTCGTTTAATTTCTTCATTCATTTCGTATTACTCCTTTGTAGGTTAAATTCATTAGTGAAAACAAAAAATACTACCATCTTGCTAAAAGCTATGGTAGTATTGATAATTTTAATACGAAATTTCAATTTACCCCTTGACATATCCTATGATAATATCTTATAATTATCTTATGGTAAGACTTATTTTGAAAGCTTAATACACATTAAGTCTTACAGAATATGTCTTGCTCTCGAACAGCAAGGCATTATTTTTTTATTCTCTTTTCAATGTTGAGCTAATTATATAATTACTAAAAATTTTTGTCAATAATATTTGGCATTTTTTTATTTTTAACGATAAATTACTCGTTTTAAATACAAAAATCGTTTTAAGGGCATTTTGAAGCGAAATAGATATATAAAAGAGCAGATATTAACCTGTTCTTTTACTTATTCGCACAAATTGTAATTTAGTTATTAGATCTTATTAAAAACTATTGTCTTTTCTTTTATTGATATTCTTCCAACCTCATATCCATATTCTCTAGCTTCTTTTTTATAAGTTAAAAATGAATGGTCTATATCAAATCCTAAAATATTTTTGATTTCTTCATAAGATAATTTATAATTTTCTTTATAATTTTCTTTTAAATACTTCCATAATGGCTCATATTTGCTCATTTTCAACACCTCTTGAAATTGTAATTTTTAGTTATATCTTATTGAAAATTACTGTCCTTTCTTTCTTTGATATTTTTCCCACTTCATATCCATATTCTTTAGATTCTTTCTTATAAGTTAAAAATGAATGGTCTATATCAAATCCTAAAATTTTTCTAATTTCTTCATAAGATAATTTATAATTTTCTTTATTATTTTCTTTTAAATACTTCCATAATGGCTCATATTTGCTCATTTAAAATTTATCGATATGATTATAATATATTGTTGATTATATTACAATTAGAAAATATTATTCTTTAATACATTTGATTGTAACAAATATAATTACCTCAATTTCTTATATTTCTTTAATTTTCTAAACTCAGTATTGTTTAATAATATAAAGTATGCTATACTAAGATAAAAAAGGAGGTAATTATGTATAAAAAAATATTCTTTCTGCTAATAAGCTTTTTTATAATAATTAGTATTTCTTTGTTAATTGGTCAAATTTTATTACAAAATAAAAATAATATTATAATTAAAAATAATACTTTTGCTTTGATAGATTTAGATAATGCTAATTCCATAAGTGTTTCTTACTTATCTCAAACAAAAGATTTTACTAATGAACAGAAAAGCTTTCTTTTACAATCATTAAAAGATTTTCAGTACTCTTATATAGATGAAGAACTTTTAATTGTTTCTACTGATTACAAAATTGATTTTCATAATGGAATTTATTTTACATTTGGTAATTTTGGTACAGAAGTTGATGTTTTTGAGAAAAATAAAAAAATATTTACTACACATCTCTCATCTGAGATCCTTAATTACATAAGAAATTTATTTGATAATCATACAGATACCAATAATACAAATAATACAAATAATACAATTAGTTTATAATGATTGCATAAAAAGCATAAAAAGGAGTTACTCCTTTTTATGCTTTTTATTATTATATTTCAAATTTTACTGTATCATAAGCCTCTGCCACTTCATTTGTAGAATTATCTCCTATTGTATTTCTTATTGTAAATTCTACATATTTTTTATCAGTATCAATATCATATAAATATTTATATGTTACATCTTCTGGATTTACTTCTACACAATTATTATATTTTTCTAAAAGTTCATTAATTGCTTCATTTTTTAATAATTCAATATCATTTTCGTTTGTACTTCTAGTTCTCAAACTATTTTCCTGATTAAGGATATTCATTTCCTTATTAAAATCAACTGTATTATCATAAATTGCTTCCACTATGTTATTTCTAGCCTTTATCGTAAAGCCAGATGTTGTTTCAAATTCTCCAACTTTGAATTTGAAATTAATATATTCCGTTTCTTCTATTTCCCCATTATTTTGATTTATTGACTGTGCATTTCCTTTTGTTATTACATAATTCTTTTCATCAAATTCAGGATATGTATCTTTAATTATTGAATAAATATTTTCTAAGTTGCCTTCATCTATTTTTACAGATGACCTTGATTTTGATTTCAATAATAGGTTATCTTCTGGTCTAATCTCATCAGAGTTAGCACTTCTATACTTACCAATTTTAATACTTGTATCTCCATGATGAATTATTGTAGAGTTTTGTGGAACTCGAGAATCACTATATGAAAAACTATTAGCGTAATCCATAGCCTTAATAACAGTATAGCCATTTGCCAATGCATTATTATAATTTCTTGTCCAAGCTCTTAAACTAGTGGTTTCGACAGAGCTTCTCCACGCCATAACTACATCTGCTCCTCTTTCTGCTGTTTTTCTTGCCACACTATTTGGATTATTAATTCCATCATTTCCTGCTCCTTGACAAGCAGCATAAATTACTAGAATAGTATCAGCATCCCAATGTACACTATTAGTTCCTATACAGTCTTTATTTCCATACATTCTATCTGAACCTACAACAATACCAGAAATTGCCGTTACAACACATTCCTGATTTCCATGGCAATTAAAGAATTGCACATCAGCATATAATTGTTCCCATAAATGTTGTTTTCCTGGATTTCCAACTCCATATACTCTATATCCAGCCTTCTGATATGCTGTTATAGCTTCTGAAACACTTTCTCTTGTATCTAGCAAGAATTGTCCATTATCTTCTATTGTAGCAATTCCTATAGCATAATTATCTCGTCCAAAAACTGTACTTGAAAAACTACATAGTAATAATAGGATTGTCAAAATAATAATACTTATTTGTATTTTACTTTTTCTTGTTTTATATCTTATTTTTTTCCGACATTTTCCGACATTTTTTTATTTATATTGACATTTTTAATCAATATATTTTAGTTTTTATATTCGTTTTCATATATATATTAAGAATAAATTATTACTTGCACTTTTTAATTCACTTAGAAAATTTTAACAAGTTTTTTACTTGCTAAAATTTATAATGAATTGTTATTTTTAATTTCCCTACAAATTACTATTTGTGCTAATCAATAATAACTAACACAAGTATTATATCATAATTCTGGTTGTATGTCATCTATCTCTTTTTGTTCTTTTTCATAATCGCTAGACTCAATACGTAGACTATTATCTACTCTATCTTGATAAACATCTATTTTATTCTTATCTTTGATATAAATAGAATCTTGTATATGGACTAATTTAACAATTCTCTCTAACATTTTTGTTAATTTTTCTTTTAATATCTCAATTATTCTAGAACTACTTCTAGTCTTTGTTTCTGGTTCATAATAAGATATTATTCTTTCTTTCATTGAATTTAAATTCCTATCATAATCAATATCTATGTTTAAAGTATTAACATCTT
>CAJTKV010000078.1:415-4663 GCA_910577075.1 uncultured Bacilli bacterium | reverse complement strand
GGTAAAGATATTGAAATAATCAGCGAAGATGATTTCTTAAAACAATTATAAGGTGATTGTATGCAAAAATATTCAGATGATGATATAAGAAATATGAAAAAAGTTACTTGTAAGATTGCAGGTGATTATTTAGGAGTATCTCCCATGTTTATATCTATTGGTATGAGACAAGATAAACTTCCAATTGGCTTTGCTGTTAAAAATAATGGTGGTAGTTGGAGTTATCATATTATTGGGGAAAGACTAATTGCATACAAAAATGGAAAATTAACAGAATTTCTTATTGATGGAATTGAAGATAAACTAAATAAAATTATTGATAATTTTGCTGGTATGAAACAAGATTTAATTGCTTTGTTGAAAGAAAAAAGTAAATAGTAATGAGGTGTATTTAATGAAAAAACTAAGAGATTTTTTTATTGTTTTATTTGGTGGACCTTTTGGGCTTCATAAGTTTATTAATGGCGAATTTGGTATGGGATTGCTATATTTGTTTACTGGAGGAATATTTTTTATAGGATGGTTTAAAGATGTTATAACTTCTTGTAAAGACTTGTTTCATATAGGTGGATTTGGTTCATTGATGAGCTATGATGTTATTAAACAAATAAATGATGGAGATTTGCCTTGCATCAATACTCCAAATTTAAATCTTGAACAAGATGATTTTTGTTGTTATATGGATAAAGGTTATACATTTAAAGATAAGACTATTACCACTGGGTATACAGGGAAAAATAATGGTATAAGCATAAGAATAGCAAAAGGTATTTCATATAGAACTGGTGCTAGTGGTAGTCGAGCTATTAGGGAGACTCAAAGGACCAAATATTTTGGTACGCTATATTTAACAACAAAGAGATTAATTTATTCATCACAAAATGTTAGTTTTGATAAACCACATGATAAGGTTACATCTATTCAGGAGGCAAAGGATGGCTTAATTATTCAAATTGGCTCTAATACTTATGAAATAGTTATTGAAACACATTCAGAGTTTATGAAAATTTATACTAATTATATAAGATTATAACTAAAATATTATAATGATAATTATAAATGATTTTTACAACTAATAGATTTTCATAAATGACTAAAATGACATTTTAGTAACACACTACGATATTGGCAGAGCCAATAACGATGTGTGCAAAGGGAGATCCCTTTTGAAACCCCATTTAAGCAACATATTACAAAGTTTCACAATGTAATATTGTTGCCTTTTTATTTAAATCTAGTTTAAATAAAAAGCAAAAAGACTACAAACTTATTTGCTAAAGCAAACAAGACGAAGTAGCCTTTTTTATAAAAATAACTCTAATGTTAAAGTCTAACGACTGAAGCAAAAGAGTTATTTTTTCTTTTGATAAATCAAAAGTAAGGATGAATAAAATTACTCTTTCCACTTTCATTTTTACTAATGTAAAAACAAAACGTGTTCGTAATTTTATTTTTCATCATCTATAAATCTTCCTGTTAGAGTATTTAATTTTGTAGTAGATTTTATTTCCGTTTTAGGAAATACACCAGAATCAAAAGATGGATATTTTGATTTATCAAATTTTTCCAAATTAGGTCTAATCATAGGAATTAATTCTTTTAGTCTATCTAATATTTCTTCGTTTGAAATTTCTTTATTTTCTATTTTAGCAAGTTCTAATTTATCAATTAAATCAGCTATGCCTCCTTTTATGGCAAAATCAGTTTTTCTTCTTATTTCTAATTCTTCTAAAATATTAAAATAAAATTGTTCATAACTTTTTATTTGTTTTTGATAGTCAGCAGTAGATCTTCTATCAGAAAAATCTTGACCCCAATTTATTTCTATATCATTATATCCAGCAAGTTTCATTAAATCAACCATACTTAAATTTAATGTTTCAGCAATTCCTTTTAAATATAAAACATTAGGTTTTAATCTTTTACCAGCTTCAATACGAGAAACTTCAGCACAATCCATATTGGCTTGCCTTGCTAATTCTCTTTGAGAGATGCCTACTTTTTCTCTTGCTTCACTTATAATTTTTCCTAATTCAGTAGCATTCTTTTTCATTAAAGTAACCACCTTTCTTCGTTTCAACTGATATAAATATATCATAAAGTGATGAAAAAGTCAACAAAATTGTAATTACTATGTTGACAAACTCAATACTAAATGATATACTCAATTTGAAATTGATGTAAAACTCATCAAAAAAGAGAGGAGGAAAAGATATGAATGAAGATTACAAAGTTTCAAATACCAACAATAATTTGGAAAGATAAAAATATTCCAAAGGAAGCAAAATATATTTACTCTTATATATATGCTAAAGGTAGTGAACGAATTATCACAGATATAAATATAGGAGAAATACAACAAACTATCAAAATTAAAAATGAAGGTTTAAGAAAAAATCTTGAAGTATTAGAGAAATTAAAATATCTAGTATATCAAGAATATGATACAGGAATGTATACAATAACACTTAACTAAAAAAGTTTATAGAACGTTAGTTATAAGAGGTACAGTAAGATTAAAGACTTATGTTAGTACCTATTCTATAAGATATAGAATGAATCAAAACAATATCTTTGGGGGATAGATATAAAACATCCTCCTAGGGACATTGCGCCCAAAAGTAGCTTAACAAATTACTAGAAACTATATTTTAAAGTTGGGATATATGGCTTTTATAAGGTATTTTATAGCTGTGCCAAGAATAATATTAAATGACCAAACTTGTTCCCAAACAGATAAGTTAGTTTATGGTATGATTAACTCATTATCAAATAATAAGGAGTATTGCTACGCTAGTAATAGTTACCTTGCTAATCAGTTAAGTGTTAAAGAAAAAACAATATCAAATTCTATTAATAATTTAAAAAGAAAGAAGTATATAGATGTTAAATTTATTAATAGTCAAAGAAGAATTTATTTAAACGAGACAATCGTAAGTAATGAAAATTCTAAAGTATTAGAAAAAAATGAGGATAAAAACATAGTAAAAAATTACCAAGATAAAAGAAAAGAATATACAAGAAAAAATTATAAGACTTCTAATAATTTAATTCCATATTGGATGGAACATCCAGAAGTTTGTAAATCGGAAGAAGCTAGTCCAGAAGAACAAGCATATATGGAAGATTTATTAAAGGAGTTTAAGGAGGATTGATATATGATTAAAATAGGAGGATATTCTTTATAAAGAATAATAAAGGGGGGTTTAGATAAAATGGAGGTAAATTATAATGTAATATATGTAACAAAAGATGATGTAATTGAAGAAAATGATTTAAAAGATATTATAGCAAAAAAATTACTACGAGTTATATTAGCAAGTGAAGAAGATAGTGTGGCTTTAAATAATTCTTAATATGATATATAATATCTTTGTAGATTTATATTTGCTACAACCAATCAGAATTGAGGTGTTGTAGTAGATGGAAAAGGTAGGTGTATATTGTAGACTATCTGATGAAGATAGATTCAAAAAAAATAAGAATGATGATAGTGAGTCAATCGCTAATCAAAAAAGTATGCTTTTAAAATATGCTTTGGATCAAGATTGGGAAGTTGTAGATATTTATTCAGATGATGATTATTCTGGAGCAGGAGTTGAAAGACCAGATTTTAATAGGTTAATTAATGATTGTGAAAATGGAAGAATAAATATTGTACTATGTAAAACACAAAGTAGATTTTCAAGAGATATGGAAGTAATAGAAAGATATTTACATAATAAGTTTATTGAATGGGGAGTTAGATTTGTAAGTATAGTTGATAATGCTGATACTAATAATGAAGCAAATAAAAAATCTAGACAAATCAATGGACTTGTTAATGAATGGTATCTAGAAGATTTATCTAACAATGTTAAAAAGTCATTGAAAAATAAAAGAGAAGATGGTTTATTTATGGGGAGTTTTGCTCCTTATGGATATATGAAAGACCCCAATGATAAACATAAACTTATTATTGATGAAAATGTCGCACCTATTGTTAGAGAGATTTTTGAAAAATATAAAAATGGAGAACTTTCAGGAAAATATAAAAATAAATTATTTTTTATAAACCGACTTGATTCTGTCAATTGCCTCAACGGTCTTTTCTGCATTGCCGAATGAGGTCAGTCTGAAATAGCCTTCACCTGCAGGACCGAAGCCTGAGCCCGGTGTACCCACAACCTGACACTTTTCAAGCAGCTCGTCAAAGAATTCCCATGAGGTGTAGCCCTCCGGTACTCTGAGCCATACATATGGTGAGTT
>CAJTKV010000078.1:0-403 GCA_910577075.1 uncultured Bacilli bacterium | reverse complement strand
CCGTAGCATTCAAAGCCTGCATCGCAAAGACCATCATAAATAACCTTTGCATTCTTCTGATAATAAGAAAGGATTTCCTTAATCTGCTTCTGACCCTCTTCTGTGTAGATAGCCTCGGCAGCTCTCTGGGTGATATATGAAACACCGTTGAACTTAGTAGCCTGTCTTCTTGCCCAGAGCGGGTTAAGGCTTGTACCGTTGAATACCAATTCCTTAGGTACTACGGTATAACCGCAGCGCATACCGGTAAAGCCAGCTGTCTTTGAGAATGAACGAAGCTCAATTGCGCAGGTCTTAGCACCCTCAATTTCATAAATTGACTTAGGGATGTCCTCGCTTACAACAAAAGCCTCATAAGCTGAGTCAAAAAGGATTAATGAGTTGTGTTCATTAGCAAAATCAA
>CAJTKV010000077.1 GCA_910577075.1 uncultured Bacilli bacterium | reverse complement strand
TTTGTGAATAATACTTAATTTACTCTTTTGTTGCACTTGACTTTTTAATTTAGAACTTGACTTTATTAGATGAATTAAAAAAGAGACTATATTTTAGTCCCTATTTAGTAATTTATTGCGGAATTTTTCAGTTAGTTCCTCGGCTAATTCGCCCTTTACAGTTCTAACAAATAAGCAGTTATTTTCATTTACTGTTGTTATTACTCGAAAGCTATTGATAACGCGGTTCATATGGCTATCTACTTCACATACATAGTAATAATATTGTTCATCGTGTTTTATGGTATCTACTACCAGGTGTTTTTTTCCGCTAGTTAATTGGATAACCTCATTTTTTTGAAAAAACATACTAGCTTCCCCTTGCTCTTATGCTGCTTTAGCAAAGCCTTTCTCTTCTTCTTGGTCTCTATCCCTTTTGATACTTTCATATGTGATAAAGTTTTTAGGATATTCTATATCTAAACCAGTAAGTGCACCTTCAGTGTAGGCAGCATCCTCTGGATCTAAATTTAATTCAGCACATTTTCTATCAATCATACCTTGGTTGTTGCCATAGCGGTAAATATCATACCAAGATAATTTGCCCTCATATACGTAGTCAACAATTTGTGATAGAGTTTGATCACTTTTCAATTCGTATGTTTGATAATCAGCTTCTTCTGGAAGAATGTCGTCTTTGCTTTCTAGGAATTCTTCCATCAAGGATGCGTCATCTTCTCTTTCTTCTTCAAATAGACTATCAAAAGCATCATCAAAACCAAATTCATCAGAATCATCACTTGGTTCAATGGCAAGTATATCACTTTCTTCAATGATCATTGGAATATGTTCATCTTCTTCTGAAGGATTAGATTTTTCTCTTTCTTCTTCGATTAGTTCATCTAAACTATCAAGAAGTTCTTCATTTGCCTTCGATACATTTACTACTTCTTCTAATTCTTCGTCTGTTTTAGTTATTCTTGATTCTCTAGTTGGCACTGGTTCTTCATTTTTTTCTATTTTGCTTTCATGTTTTCTTTTTAAATCTTCAAAAGAAATTACAACTTCTTGTTCATAGTCTTTTTCTGGAAGATGAAATTTAGCTAATTTGGCACTTATAGCTTCTAATTTCTTTGATTGTTCGACTATTTGAGTGTATCTGCCGTCAATTCGGACCATGGCTACTTCGACTTCTTCACGTGGTTCATATGGTAAAGTATCTGCTGCTTGACGCAATTCACTCATTAATTCTTCGTGGTTGCAACGGCTTAATGGCTTTTCTAATTTTATGTTATGAGCCTTTAAAATAGGGATAATATCTTCGATAATCGCAGCTCTTCCCTTGCGATATTCTTCAACCTTATTCCATTCAGTTTCATTTTCTTCTTTGATTTTATTAATCTCCGAAATTAGGGAAACAACAGTGCTATCAAAAGCTTCTTTGGCGGCCTTAGAAGTTGCAGCTTTACTATAATCAACCATAATTACACTTCCTATCTTAAGATAATTATAGCAAAACACGATTAAATATACAAGAAAAAATAGTCGATAAATAACGATAAAGGAGCAATTTAAGGGATAAAAAAAGAAGCAACTTAATTAGCTTTTTTTACCAATTAAGTTGCAATATATTTTTTCTTGTTCATAACTCTTCTTCTTGATTTCCAATTTATCGAAGTATATCATCACGAACGGTAATATAACCTTCGTGAGTGGTAGTGAATAATAACGGTATTTCTTTTTCATCCAAAAAGGCAATATCGTTTAGGCCAAAGTCAGTTTCTTCGACAATATCACTACTGCTAGACATGGTGTATTTGCAAAATGTTTCAAATTGTTTTAGATATTTAAAAATTTCTTTTGACGCCTTTATCTTGTATACTTTATTTTTTTGACTAGATTTTGTTCCCCACCATTTATTTTTTGATTCAAATGAAATAATACAATCCTCAAATTTTTCTAAAAGTTCTATTTCCTCGTCATTTATTAAAACATATTCTATATACTGACAGTTATTTTCTAATTTATTTATGATTGCCAAATAATCATCATGATTATTTAATTTACCTGTGTAATCTATTAATCTCATAAAAAATCTAACCTCTATATTCCTCAATTAACTAAATTATTTAATTTATTGATATAATTGTAGCATAAAAGGCAGATGATTATCTGCCTTACATATTATCTATAACTTGCAACTGTACATTTACCGCTTTTGTTGTTAAATGTTGCTCCTAATCTTTGTCCGTTTTTGTCTACCCATGTATAGCTAAGTGAACCTTTGGATATACTCGTCAAAGTTCCCTCACCACCGATTTTTTCAACAAGTTCTTCATATGTGAATGAACCATTATTTAAATCTTTTTTCAAATCACTTGATGATGGTAGTTTTATTTTGTCATCTTTAATGCTCTCCTTATTAACTGTTGCTTGGATAGTTACATCATCTTCACCATAAGTTTTGTAACTTATCCAATTTTTAGAGTCAAACTTCCAAATTGGATCGCTTCCAATCATGGCATCGGTAGTAGATTCAAATCCGATGATTTCAGTAATTTCTTCCATGGTGTTTGTTGCTTTAATCTTTTTCATACATTCTACGACAGTACAATTTCCCTTTACTTCTTCTTTCTTTTGGTCTTCGACCTTTTCTTCAGTACATCCTGTAACAAAACATAACGTACATAAAATTATAATAAAACTTGAAAATATTTTTTTCATTTTCTCTCCCTCTTTCTATTAAAATTGTATCAAAAAATACATTAATCGTAAATATATTGATTACAATAATTATAATTTAATTACTTTTTAATTTTTCTCATATATAAAGTGTAATCGGTTAGATTAAATTCGGCTTTTACTATTTTATAAATGTATATTTTGAAATACTTTCATTGTTCATATTCTCTTTCCTATAAATTAGCAATTAGTCAATATTAAAATTTTCTGTCTTTAAATCACAATAATATCTACCACTTGTTGCAGTAAATTTTAAAACGCAATAATCGGGATCAGTAACGCCTTTTTTATAAAATATTGTATCGCCCTTTTTCCATATCATATTTTTGGATTCTTGATCTGTGAGGATTTCCATTTTTCCCTTTAACATAACACCAACATACTTAATTATCCCTTTATGACAAAAATATATACTAGCATTGGGATTGTTTTTATACTGATGCACTCTCATAGAAGAAGTATTTGTTGAAAAATAAAACTCCTTTAATCCTATTCTTTTTCTTGGCTTTAGCATTGCTTTTATATTTGGATAGTTTTCATCATCAATAGAACTTATGAAACAAACACTTTGCTTGTCTATCATATTTTCGATTGTTTTTTCTATATCTCTCATATTCTGAATTTACTCCTCTTTTTTTAATAGTTCTTTTTTGATGCACTTAAAAGTTATCCTTTAAAAGGTAATTTAAAAACTCAACTATATCAAGTTCTTTACCTTTAAATAAAACTTTATTTATTACTTGGTTATTTATAAGTAAGGTCCCTTTTAACATATCATATTCTACACAACAATAGTTATCTATCTCAAGCACTTTATCTTTTAAAATAATATCGGGAATAGTATAAAGCATAGCCAGTTCACTTCCAATATTCTTTTCTTTTGCTCTAAATAAATGTCCACAGTATAAACATAAGTGAACTCTATGTGGCGTATAGGCAAATTGTCCATTATCAGAGTGATAGCGACCACAGTGACTACATTTTACTACTTCCAATGAGACTTTATTTAGTTTGGCAAGCATTATTCCGCCAAAATCTTTATAGGTTAATAAGGATTGGTCATATTCTAAAACTCCATTGAATTCATTATTATTTATTATTATCTTTGGTATTACACTTTCTAATATATTTGCATATATTATTTTTAGACTCTTTATTTCGGTTTGCTTAATATTTAATATATTATCATATATTTCTTTATTACTCCAAAGACATTCATCAAGTTTGTTTCCGAATTTATCATAGGCAAAAGACTTATGAACAGTACAATAATATTTTGTTATCCCCTGTCTGGATTTGCCAATGTATTCTATATTACATTTCATATTTTTTCTCCAATCTACTGATTTTATTATACAATAAATTTAAAAGTGATTGTAGTTCTATTTTTTTGAGTTTCAGTGTTTTGATTTATTATTATAATTTTGTGAAAAGTTGTCGACTAATTGAAATAATTCATAAAATTATAAAATAACACAATATAAAAACTAGCAATAGTTTGCTAGCCTTTACTACTCATTTTCTTTTCTAATAATGATTTCTTTTAACTTTGTCATGAATTCCTCATGCTCTTGATCAGTAAAACCTTTTGCATAGATTTTCTCTACTTGATCATGATTGAATAGTAATGATTCGTTTGGAGACACAACTCCTTCTGGATATAAGCATCCGATATAATCATATCTCTTTCCATCTTCGGCTATAGGACAAAATCCAACTATCATAGTTCTCTTTGTTCCTCCGTTAAGCATTACTACTGTACCAATAGGTAAATATTTTTCTTCCATTTTCTATCTCTCCTTTTTATTTTATTATTTTTATAATCTTATCATTATATTAACTTTAAGCAGTCACTTATGTGTTTGAATTATTTGATTGATTTATTATTTCAGCTGTTCCACCAACTGCAGCTATACTTGCAGCAGTAACACCGGCCGATGAATTTGCAGCAGCTGTTCCGACATTTCGTGATGCATTTCCAACAATATTTGCAGCTGTTCTAAATACATT
>CAJTKV010000076.1 GCA_910577075.1 uncultured Bacilli bacterium | reverse complement strand
TCTTTTCAGTATGTTCTACAAATTGTTTTAAAGTTTCCGATTTACCAGTACCAGGTTTTCCTGTTATACCCATATTTTGATTACTTGTTTCCATTATTTTTAAAGTAGTTTGTTGTTCTCCACTAAGAACGATTTCATTTTCAGTTTGTTTCTGAGGACAATTAACAACATTGTCTTCAAATTCAAACATATTATATTGAGGTTTCACTATTTAACCTCACTTTCAAGAGATAGAATTCTATAATTCTTGTATTCTCCTTTAGTTTTTTGAGTCAAAATAACCCTTGTACCTACTAGATGCTTTAATGCTTTTGAAATACTATTAACATCTTCATAATCGGAGTCTGTTAATTCAACTCTATATTTTTCTAAAATTGAAGATAGTCTTCCCTCGTTGTAATTAAAACTTTTTAAATTATTTTCATCAAAAAATAATTTGTCTTCAATTTTTTTAAAAAATTCTCCATTTTTATAGACATCATAACTAAAAGTTAAAATACCCATTTTTTTATCTTGTAGATATTTTGATGAAATATCTATCAATTCTGCTAGATTTTCTTCATCATCTACAAGTTCAATTAACCTAGAAAGTCTAGATTTTTGCATAGGAGATAATTCCTTTGACTTTTCTTCAGTCTCAAAATCAAAATCTCCGTTGCCATTTATACCATTATTTGATATAATATCTACTGATGAGGTGGGAAAATCATCAATAGTATTAGACTCGATATATGTTGGGTCTAATATTTTTTTGTCCTCCTCTCTACTGATTTCCTCGTACTCTTCTTTAGAGAACGGTATAGTCCCTCTGGAACTTTTTTCATATTCTTCAAACATTTTTTTCCTCCTTTTTGTTTGAATTCACCACTCTATATTGACAATACACAATATTTGGTATATAATTTTTATATAAATTCACTTATATATTAGCTGATATAGTTAAATACAAAGTGTGATTTATAACTTTAATACACTTCAAGTGGTGTAATGTCATTATAACATATGCTAATACATTGTCAATACTTTTTAAAAGAATTGTGTATTTTTTTAAACAAATACACTTATTGTAGTGTTGAAAGGAGAATTAATATGAGTGAACCAAGTGAAAAAGCCAAAGCATTTGCCGAAAGAATGAAGCAATTAAGAGAAGAAAAAAAATTAAGTAGAATGGCAGTTGGCAAAGCAACAAATATTCACATAAATTCCATAACGGGGTATGAACAAGGAAGAATACCTACATTAGAAAATTTAAAAAAAATTAAAGATTTTTATAATGTTAGCTATGAATACCTATTTGCAGAAACTGACATTAGAACCAGTGATATTGAAACTCGAGCTATACAAAATAAGATAAATTTATCTGAAAAATCGATAGAACTTCTAGAAAAATTAAGTAACGATGATGAGTTTATGTTTATTTTAGACAACCTTATAAAAAGTAAAGCTATATATGATATAAAAAAAGAAGATAACTAATAGATTGTGTAATTATCTTCTTTTTATTTTTATTAAACTCTTTCTCATATTATCATAACTTGTATATATCAAATCTGATAATCTGATATTATGATTATCTTATACCTACAATTAATTGATATCATACTTTCTTTTTAATTTATCTAGTGAAATAGGAACTTTGTGATATATAAACCTTAAACCATAATTCAAACTATGGAGTTCATTAAAACTTACATATCCAAATTCACTATCAGTTATATGGCAGTACCCAAAGAAAATAAAATCATCATCTTCACGACTTCCCTCGAGTAATAACCAGTACATATTTTGAAATGGAATAAATATTTCAAGAATTACCTTTTTGTCTTTGTTGTTATCTTGTGAATAGAGTGGGTACTTCTTAAACATCTTCTCTAACATTTCAATAGTAAGTATCTTAACACTATTCATTTGAGGATCCTTTACTCATCAAATAACATTCTAATTGTATCAGTATACCCACCACGATTTTTAGCAACTATTAACTCTAAGTCATTTACTTTATAATCTTTGTTATAATAACTTTCCCTATACAAGAAAATCACTTTATCAGAGTCTTGTACCAATGAACCCATAATATCCAAATCTCTTAATATTGGTCTTTTATTTTCTCTATTCTCAACCTGTCTTCCTAATTGTGATAGAACTATTATAGGAACATTTAATTCTAATGTTAATGTTTTCAAAGTCCTAGATATATAATCTATTTCATTTTTTGAAGTGTCATTACAAGAACTAGGTATAAGTTGTAAATAATCAATTACTACTAATGATAAATGATTAGTCGATTCACATTTACTTTTAATTTGTTCTACTGTCGTTGTAGGGTCATCTACTATCTCTGCATTATTACTCGTTATTTTCGATTTTAAAAGGTCTTTTGATGTTTCATAGTTGAAATATAGTATATTACCATCTATTCGTTTAGATACCTTATTAACGATGTTATAACCTAGGGTTGATTTTCCCATACCAGGTCTACTTGATATAACAACAAAATCATTACTATTTATATCATCCAATAAATCATCTAAAACATCTGTATCAAAAGTAGGTCTTATTTGTTCTTCTCTAGGGTTATTGATTATTTTTTCAAGTAATTTAATTTCACTTGTAGGTACTAACTTATCACTAATTATTACTTTAATAGTTTCTACGAACATATTATAATGATGATAATACAAACCTAAAATATGAGATAAATCATCAATTCTATATGGCTTACCTTTATAATGATTAAAGTCTTTCAATTCATCGTTTAAACCAGCCATTTTGAAACGATAGAGAAACAAATTCATACGAAGAAAGGTATAATATAAGTCGTGATACTTTTCTAATAATTTCATAAGTAAATCTTTATCAATAACATTTTTATTATCGTATGCTTCCTGATAATGGAAAAAATCAATATCACTTATAAACTCATTTTTAAGTTTAATAATAGAACTAACTCTCATTTTAATTCACTCTCCTTTGATGATTACTTTCTAATAATTCATAAAAAAAGACAACCAATAATGATTATCTTCTACTTCTAGTCTACCTTTGTATACCCTACATAACCGCGATTATACATATCCAAATGATGTTTACAATAAAGATATTTTCCCGAACTTTTTAAATAACAACTATACTGAACATCACCATTATCTTGATATATAGTTATATCCAAACCATTTTTTTCATAAGTGTAACTTAATCCAGGACATTTTCCAGTTGCACTATAACATTGTCCCCAAGTTACAGTTCCATCACTTTTAAATCTATACTTTGTCGTAACAGTTCCATTATACACTGTTTCTCTCTCGGGATCACCAGCATATAAACCTTCAAGATATTTTGATGTTTGTGTAGTATTTTCGTTTTCTTCTGTTTTAACATTATTTTCTGAACAACCTGTTATTAAAAACATAGCAAATAAGCCTAAAACAATGTAATAAATTTTTATTTTTTCTTTCATTATCTTTTCATCTCCATATATTTTTTAATTTATATCATATTCAAATCTTGTAAAATTCTCATTAAATCTTCCTTTAATTTCACTACTAAGATTTTTATATGTATATTTTACAGTTACATTTTTTCCATCTAATTTCCAAGTACACGTTTCCATATATCCAATATTATATAACTCACATTTACCCCCCTTTAAAAAAGTAAGTTCTCCAAATTTTGTGTTCCAAGTAGTATCTATTATCTTTCCTTTACTACCAAAATATCCAAAAAAATCACCAATAGTAAAATAATTAATTACTCCCCATAATAACAACCCCATAACAGTTGTTTTTAAAGTTATCATAATAAAACCCGAATTTCCTCTGTTAACAGAACTATTTACAGGGATATTATCAACATTATCTCCATCATCATAATTACTTTTTTCCTCGTATCCACAATTTAAACACTTACCGTTCTTAAAATTTTTTCCACATTCTGGACATAGTAGTTTATCTCTGTCACTGTCTTTCATATCAATATATTTAATAGTTGGTTTCAATTTTCCACTAAAACTATCAAACTCCAAATTAATTTCATTAATAACATTTTTTGATATTTCCACCCTTGCTTTTCTTATGGAACATTTGAAATCCAAAGTGCAATCTTCTAAAATACAAAACTTATACGTTTTATCAACCTCGAGTTCTCCTATTAACACGTTTTCTTTAAAAACTTTTACTTTAGGACAAACGACATATCCCTGATTTTTATAATTATGAATTATAACATTATTTTTGTTTTTATTTTCTAATTTCTTTTTAGGAGAACCACAATGAATACAAGTATCTACTTTATCAGATATTTCTTTTCCACACTCACTACATTTAATCAATGCCATACAAACAACTCCTTAAACAACAACAAAAAAGGAACACTAAATACTACCTTGTGTTCCGAAAAACTTCATCTGTTGGCTACTCCCATTACCTCAAACCAACAGTACTACGTTTGTCGGACTCTAGTACTTCTTACCGACAACATAATAATATCATATTCCGACAATATTTGTCAACAAAAATGTTAGAAGTTACCTAATATATTTTTGTGAGGTATTACTCTACAATTATATTTAGGAGATATGAAGTTATTATGAAGAAGAAAGAAACGTTAAAATTTGATACCGACATCTATAATACAATTCGTAAGAACATAAAGAAATATAGAAAGTTAAAAGGAATAACATCTATGGAACTATCTTTACTAGTAGATTTATCCCACGATTTTATAAGACAAATAGAGAGTGAAAAGTCAGCATACAATTTTAGTGTTGATACTTTCTAT
>CAJTKV010000075.1 GCA_910577075.1 uncultured Bacilli bacterium | reverse complement strand
CCAATTTACAACAAACTATTTTAAAGCTCTTGACTTTTAATAGTTAGTCACCTAATTATATAATAACAAAATATTTTAGTTATTTATATATTTTTTCATAGAGATTAACATATTTTTGATTAAAATTATTCTTTATATCACCTTTCAAAAATTCTCTTATCTTATCAATATTTGATGAATCTTTATTAGTTATTTCATAATAGATATATTTAAGTTCATCAGAATCTATAAAATCTATTTTTGAAAGCATAATTTTTTGCATAAATAAATCTTTTCTTAAAGGTGTCGGAATATCTCTCTTTTCCAATATTTTATAATCTATTTTCTGCCTTGGTGTTTCCCTTATTAATTCACAAACTCCCAACTCATCATCAAAGGTAAGATAAGATACATATGGTACTTTAGAATCAATTATCTCTAATGCTATGGCATTTATTCCATCACTTAAGATAACTTTATCACTCAAATCTTTTATTTCGACATTATAGAGAATAAAGGGCGTTATATCATCGACTTTTATTATCGGAATTTTTAAGACTCTCTCTAAGGTATCATTTTCACTCCACTCATAATAATTAATGGGATAATCATTAAAGTTTAAGTATATATCATAAATAAATTTCATAAATTCTCCTATCTAGTCTTATATAATAAATAAATGCTAATAGCAATCATTATTATGTATATACTTATAAATTTAACATAATGAAAAAAATTATACCCGATAACCAAATAATTTAAGTAAATTAACATCATAAATATACTAAAACTTATCAATATAATACTCATTAATTTAATTATTAACTTATTCATAATATATTTTATTAAATATCTTTTAGAATAATACAAAAACTACATATTGCTATGTAGTTTATACTCTTCATAGTATTTCTCAAGAATTGGAATGTTAAAATCCACTACTCTTACCACTTCGTCTTTGCTCATTTGTAAATATTGACCAGTCGTTTCCAAAATCTTGTTATCATGTTCGTCATACAATTGAATAAGTTTTGCAGATTCATAATCCAAAAATACTGTACCATCACTAGGTAATCTAACATTTAATAGATAATTTTTAACTTCTTCTATTTCCTCTTTATTAGTAATACTAACAACTATTTCATACTTCAAATTTTGATAACTATAAGTATATTTTTTACTTTCATTATCCTCATTTTTCTTAATAGCCAATACTATTTTTTGTGTTTTAGGTATTATATCTTTAATTTTACTCATAACTTTTGCGTTTTTCTCATTATTATATTTGATAACTTCTTCATCACTTTTTGCGCAAGTCATAATAAATGATATCAAGACAAATAACAAAATTATCGGGCTAAATAATAATATTTTCTTCATTTTTTATATTTCTTTCATTTTCTAGTATTATATTAAAAATTATCGTAATTTATAATATTCAACAAAATACTTATCTAAATTATTTAATTCTTCCTTTTCTAGACTAATAGGAATATTTGTATTATATCCTATGGTTATTTGTTGTAGATTATATTCAGCTAATTTTTTGTTATTATGATAAAATTGAAATAATCTAGCTGATAAATAATCTAACCCTACTGCATCGTCAGATACATATTTCATATTATTAACGATATTCAAAATACTCTTAACTTCCTTTTCATCAGTAATTTCCTTCACTATTTCATATTTATTCTCATGATAATCGTAGATAAATTTTTTATTGTCATCTTTAATTTGTTTCTGTTCTCCAATTGCTACTACTATTCTATTAGTTTTTTTTAAATCTTCTTTTATTATAGTTAGAGAATCTCTCTTTGTTTGTCTCATTCCCAATAAAATACACCCCAATATAATTACAACTAAAAAAGAACCTATAATAAACATATCTTTATACTTTTTCATCAATACTCTCCACACCTTATCTAAACTAATAGTAGCATATGTAATTCTAATTTACAAGTCTAATTTCATAATTCAATTAAACAATTTATTAAATTTCTTTTAGAATAATACAAAAACTACATATTGCTATGTAGTTACTTTATCGCCATAGGCATATTGTTCATAGTAATCATAAACGATAGACGATAATTCGGGATTTTTACATGTTGCCCAATTCTTTTTACTCGTTGAAATCGTTGCCAGATTAGTTTCCGCAATCTTATTACCATCATCATCATACAATTCAAGAAGAAATGCCTTATCATTATAAAGAGATATATCACCACTTGTATCAGTTGGAACTTCATACTCCAGTATTAAGTTCTTTATCATTTCAACAGTCTCATCATCAGTAATTTCTTTAAATATGACATATCTTTGCTTATAATAATCATAAATATATTTTCCATCATATTTCTTTTCCTTAGTATCAACATACCCGACTACTATTCTTTTTGTATTTGGAATAACTTTCTTTATTTCCTCTAATTTTTTTTGATTAAATTCTAATACTTCATCATCGGTTTTAGAATTAATTATGACAAATGTTATCAAAGCAATCAACAAAATTACTGGAATAAATAATAATACTTTTTTCATTGCTTTCACCTCTCTCTTTTAATACATTAAAATCAAATAATTTTCCTATTTTAAAAATCAAAATTCAATAACCCCCGCAATTTTTCATTAGAAGAAGAATCTAATGTATACTCCTGGCTTTTTGTTTTGAGTATAAAATGATACCCAAACTCCGCGGAAACTATTACTTCGCTATTATCATCGACAAAATATAAAGTGTGATTATCTTTCATTTTATTAATAGGTCCATCAAATTCTTCAAGAGTAGTTAGAATATCAATAAACTCTTTTATTACTTGTTTATCGTTTTCTATTCTTATTAAATCGGTTCTATGACAAAGAGTGCTAATGTTTTCACTATAATTGCAAATATATATTTCTTGCGTATTAACTAGTTGATCTTTTATTTTATCTAATGATATTTCTTCTTTATAGAGAATATTTGATCTTTTAAAATAAACTAGTATAACTAGCAAAATAAGTATAATAACTAAAAAAGAACCTATAATAAACATATCTTTATACTTTTTCATCAATACTCTTCACACCTTATCTAATTCAAGAATAACATATATAATTCTAACTTGCAAGCATTTCTTATTCCACAAAAAAACTGCGTTTTTAGACGCAGTCTACATAAGTATCATTTAAGCAACGTATGACACAACAGCAAGATAAATCCATTGTAAAGAAGCTACTAGTTGCTAAATATGGTTGACTATTACAGCAACTTTCTTCAGGATTTGGTACCAATACTCTAAATGTTGCGGCATTGCCATCTAATTTCTCTACACGGAACACATTTGAGCATTCACAATTTAGATTAGTACCTTGAGTAGAACTACATGTTGTCGTAAAGTCCTTGCATACTGGCATGCTCCATGGAACCCCATTTCCACAACAAGTATATAACATTACAGGTCTAGTATTACAGATTAGACAATTTGGTCCTCCGCCTAACATTGGACGGTCACAAGAATCTAAGCAAGAATCTGGACAAGCATTTTGTTGTAGAATAAGAATGACACGAAGAATATCTGCTATACTATTAGTTGATTCATTGTTATTACAATTATCTGTATTATTCATAATTATTCACCCTTTCTTTATACTCACTATATTTTATGTGGTTATCCTAAATAAGTGCTAAATTAAGAGTGAAAAAAAACTGTTAATAATTTAACAGTCTATTTTTTTATAACTGGATCAAGTCCACCTTTAGAAAAAGGATTACATCTCAATATACGCTTGATAGCCAATCCTGTTCCTTTGAAAGCTCCATAATACTCGATAGCTTCAATAGCATAATTCGAGCATGATGGAATATATTTACATTGATTGTGACTAGATATTGGCATTGCTTGATAGAGTTTAATCAATTTAATTAAAAACCTTTTAATCATTAACTTTTTCAGCCTTTACTTCTTCTTTTTTGGAATTTTTCTTCTTGGTTGTCTTTTTTGATGAAGTTACTTGCTTTTTAGTTTCTCTCTTTACTTCTTTTACTTCCTGAACTTCTTCTTTTTGAATATATACAGGATCTGGTATTCTTTTGCCTTCTTTATCAATAAGAATAACCGTAGTTCCCAATAATAAATCATGGATAGATCTTTGATCTTCGCGAAGTACAAAACATACTAGAAATGCTAATTCGTATAGATACTGAGCCTGTTTTACATAAAAACTTGCATTGATAAAAGCCTTCTTTGAAAGTACATTAATCATAATTATACTAGCTAAAGTGAAGATTGTTTCACATATTAGGAAAGCTCTTATTAGATATTTCCATATTGGTATGCTCTTTTCCTCATCCTTAGCATCTACAACTTTTAAACGTAAAAGTTTCTTACCTAAGGTTTGTCCATCCATGACAAAAGGTAAAACACCAAAATATAACATATAGACGACAATCGTAATAATCGTCTGACTTAAACCCATCTTATTTATATCATAAGAATAATTAGTGGCAATAGAATTATATTGCTCGGCAATTTTATTTTGAATATTATTTTTAAAATCATCGCTTAACTTCTCATCGACAACAACATCTTTAAATAAATCATAATATGTTGGGAATTGATCGAGGATTTCCTTATATTCAAATTGATTTATCTTATCATCTTTAATATAGTTCTCTGTCTTATCTCTTAAGTCCTTAGCTAATTCATATTCATGCTTTAAAGCATCTTGATTATCGGCAATTTTATTAGCATTGGGATTTATAAATGGTATTATACACAAGAAGGAAGCAATCAATATGGCAATAACCGTATCAATTAAAAAAGCTCCCATTCTAAAAAAGTATTTTTTCATAAATTATCAACTCTTTTCATAATAAGTATTATAGCATTATTAAAAGTGTTTATCAATGTATTTCTAAATTAAAAAGTCAAGTGCAACAAAAGAGTAAATTAAGT
>CAJTKV010000074.1 GCA_910577075.1 uncultured Bacilli bacterium | reverse complement strand
TATGTTATACAACTCCTAAATTACACAGGATCCTAAAACTAATGAACGTTAAAGTTAATTTTGACGGTGTTATACAACTCCTAAATTACACAGGATCCTAAAACCTATAGATATTATAACACATTTTAGTAATCATTAATTAGAAATTACCATCTTACCATCACTTTATCTACTAATACTTATGTATTCTCCTAGAATAATTACATCCTGTACCATCTTTCTTATATTTTGTACATCCAAGTATATCGCCTTCTACTGTTCTTTTCTTAATCAACTTGCCATCACACCATGGACATTCAAAATACTCTTTTTCTAATTCACTCTTATATTCACTTTCTAATTCATTGACAAAAACGGACTTCTGCTTATTCATAGCTAATAGATATGTCTTATTCTTACTTCTCGTAAGTGCTACATACATTAATCTTCTCTCTTCAGCAAAGGCATAACTATCTCCCTTTTCCATCAATAGATTAACTAATGGCAAATCAAATATCTTACTAGGAAAACCTATTAAAGTATTTTTATTATTTAAGACAAATACATAATCTGCCTCTAATCCCTTTGACTTATGAATCGTTAAAGCAATTATTCTCAACCTTGGTTTATTATAATACGTAATACGATGAACATTATAATTATAATCATATTTAATATTAAAATGTTTAGTATCATTATAGATAAATTCAAAATCTCGATCATATCTTCCCAAGAATAAAACTGTACTATCTCTTGGTAAGTCATCTAACTTAAGAGCTAATATATTGAGAAGATGACTTCTTGATCCAGCGCTTAAAAGTCCCAATGGAAATCTCCCATTTTCTAAGCCAATCATATTCTTCTTTACTTGTCTTTTATTCTTCATGATAAAATTGCCACTTATCTCTGCCATCTTTTCCGACAATCTATAAGTATGTTCAATCTTACTTATATGTGTATCTCCCCAATAATCCTTAAAATTTATAATAAAAGATACATCACTTCCACTAAACTGATAAATACTCTGCCAATCATCACCTACACAAAATAACTTATAATTATGTCTATCTCTTAAAGCTTTTAATAATCTATATCTTGCTCTAGAAATATCTTGATACTCATCAACTAATACATAATCATACTTGTGTTTAAACTTTCCCTTTAAAACTAACTTACTAGCTCGATTGATCATATCATTAAAATCAACCTTATTATTTTTTACTAAATACTCATTATAATAATCATATAGAGGTTCAATAATATCCAATAAAGCTATTTTGTCTGTCTTAAATTCTGAAGCACACATCTTTCTTACTTCTTCAATCGTATAATCATTGCTCTTAATTAAACTAATAACTGTCTCAATAGATTTCATAATGATAAGTAAAAACTCATTCTGCGTATCTTTAATTTCTTCCCATAAAGTTTTAATATCTTTTTCTTTAAACACTACTCCCAATTTCTTTAAATTCTTTTCTAAATTGCCAAGTAACTTATCACTCTTCTTTTCATAGTAATAAGTATTAACTAAAGTAGTATTATTCTTCTTATGTAACTTCTCAACCCATTTAATATATTCGGAGTAGTCCTCTCCCATCTTACCATCAATATAAACGGGTACCCTAAACTTTTTATCTGTTTCAAAATATTCAATATAGATATCATAATCTGGTAAATAAAATTTTGGTTTATATTCTCTCTTTCCATCATATGTCGTAAGTTCTCTATATCTAACATTCATCTCATAATTGATGCCATTTTTAAAGAAAAAGTTGGCAATCTCTAATTCTCCTTGACTTAAAACACTTTCATTCATTAAAGTACAAGGTTGATTAATCATCAAATAGTCATTATATTCATCAATACTCTTAAAGGAAAATTCATCTCTTAAGGCAAATCTTTCTTTTTCTAAATACTCAATAAACTTTTTTAAATATTCCTTATTTCCCAATAACTTTAAAAGTTTATCTTTAATTAAGTCATAAAATGATCCAACAAATACTTGAGGATTATCCTTAGATGAAGAACTTATAATATCATATCCCAATTTATGAAATGTAAATACATCTAATTTTTCTCCTGTTTCATTTCTTATGCGATTTCGCATATCATCGGAAGCCACATTGGTAAATGATAATAATAATATCTTTTCCGGATCAACATGTTTGACCTCCAATAGATATCTTACTTTGCCAACTATCGTCGTCGTCTTACCACTTCCAGCACCAGCCAGTACCAATTGATTATTATCATCTCTTACAATCGTCTTTAACTGTTGTTCATCTAATTCTCTACCTTCAATTGTTGGTGCTATATATTTAAACTTCTTTATTCTCTTATCATATAAAGTTTTATTTTGTTCTTTTATTAACTTACCTAAATTATCACTTAATTCTCTACACTCTTCATAATGCAATTTATACTCTTTATATAACTTAATAGCTTTTAAATTAATCGTAAAACCCATAGTAAATAAATCGGGTAACTTATTATCAAAATCTTCTTTCTTCTTAAACTCTTTTAAATTACTAAACTTTTGATAATCTTTATACCACGTATTTAATTTTTCATTTTCTTCTTGAATTAAATTGATAAAATCTACTTTACCCATATCTCTCCCTCACTTTTCTACAATATATCACAAAAAAATAAAAAAGCCAATGATTTTTAATCATTGACTCTTTCATTCATATGTTCATAACCTAGATGCATATTATATATCCATCTTTACGCCACCCATGGAATCATAATAAGACTTAACAGATTCTTCAAATCTAAATACTCCGCCATAACCGCCAGAATTAAAAGAGTATTTTCTACTATTAGTTAGACTAATAGTTTTAGCAGCATGTTGATATGCAGCATAAATTCTTGTACCCTTATTGGCTGTAAAATTCATAATAATCCTAATACTTTCACCAGAAGATGGTAATTTCATTGTTGCTGAAATGCCATTTTTTTCTTCCCTTCTCTCAACGTATTGAGAAGAAGTTCCATCATACTGAATTCTTGAGTTAACAATTGATAAACTGTTGCTTGATGGAGAATATGCACCAACTAAGTCATAACTTCTTGTATTCGGAGATACTAACCAATTAAGTGTTATTGCCATATTACAAAAAGATGATTCGCATGCCGATGATAATTTTATTCTTTTGCTTCCTGTTGCATAAGAAGTATCTGCCAATGGCAATAAACCATCATTATCAGTATATTCTACAGTTTGAATCTCACTATTCATCATGTTACTATCAATCATATAATTATAATCTTCTTGATTCATATATTCTTGATAACCATCATAATAAAAATCACTAACAAAATCATATTCTTCTTTAGTAAAACTTACATAATGTTCATTTGTATAATAAATATCTTTATCTTCTGATGCAAATACATTATTACTGAATGCTACCATTAACAACGTTATAATCATAATAAACTTTTTGTTGACTAATTTCATTCTTTTTACCTCACTTTCCTCTTAAACTATATCACATAATTAGAAAAAAAGAGAGTAAAACTTTTCATACTCTCTTAATATTCATAAATTATCTCGCGAAGTAATCTAATCATTTCTCTATAATTATCCATATGATTAGTACAATCACCTTCTAAACATTTGCCCATTTGTATATCAAATGAATATACTAATTTTACCTTATTATTTGAACTATATTCATTAAAGTAGAATAACTCCTTATTAAAATAACTATAAACAAACGAATATTTTTCTTCATCTCTATAAAAATCTATATTTAATTCATCATCAAGCAATCTTAATTTATATGTATTACCTTCAAATTTGAAATCCATAATTCCATCTTCACCATGTTTTTCAATTATTTCTTTAACTTCCAGAAATTTATCATAGACTTTTGTATCTTCCTTTTTAGCATATTTAGTAGTAATTTCACCCTTTATATTTTTTAAATTAACTGGTACCACACGTGAGTTTGAATATTCACGATCAAATTCTAGATCTATTCTTTCAAATTCACCATCTGTGAAATTAACATAGATATACATATTTTTAAGGGCAATATCAAAATCATCAAATCTTATGAATTCGTCATAACCTTTATTTGCCGTAAATGTGAACGGTTTTAATTCCGTCATCTCTCCCAGTGTAACTAAGTTTGATCCATTTATATAAAATAATTGTACTGACTCAATTTTATCAACATCTTCAATCATATAATCTATATCTAAATAAAAATATATCTTATCGCTTGTCTTAGTTAATTGCCCATAATTAACTGCATATTTATCAGTATTTAGATATATTGAGTATATCTTAACTGAATTATAAAATGTATAGAAATAATATAACAAGAAAGAAATTCCTAAAAATATAATTATTGCCAACATATACTTTATTATTCTATGTAACTTGATATTATTATCTAAGATATTTAATGCTATTTCATCTACTTTATCTCTTAGGCCTTTCTTATCTCTTTCACCAGCAATCAACTCATCAGTTGAAACACTAAAAAATTCACTCAATAAAATTAAATTCTTTTGTGTAAATCCCATCTCCCCTCTTTCCCATTTACTAACTGTTGCTCTATTTATCATTAATTTTTTTGCTAATTCATATTGCGTTAATCCTCTTTCTTTTCTTAACGCCCTTATAAATTTACCCGTTTGTTTATTATTCATAAATTACTACCTTTACTTTCTTTTCTAGCATACTATGTTTTCCATTATATCATCAATGCCTCCATTTATCTATAAAAAAAGAATAAACTTGCGTTTATTCTAAGTCATTCTTTTTTCTTTCCAACAAGAGCTTATCTAATTCTGCTTCACTTATATTACAGATACTTGCTATTTTGTCCATGGACATTCCTTCTTTTATGAGGTTTTCTGCTATTTCTTTACGCCCCTCTTTTAAACCTTGTTTTAAGCCCTTCTGAAGGCCTTTCCTCGTAGCTTCTCTTTCTATCGTATTTCTTATAAATCTTTGATCAGTCTCTTCATCTATCCAATCGTTAATCCCGATTGATACAGTTACCGAATCTAATGTTTTCATATACTCCTCCACCCTCTTATCTT
>CAJTKV010000073.1 GCA_910577075.1 uncultured Bacilli bacterium | reverse complement strand
TTAGTTTATTTATGAGTGCTGTTATGAGTTTATTATTTTTAAGAAAATACCTAGAACATAAAAAATTAAAAAAGAAAAATTATAATGTAATATATTATTTATTTATAATATTATCCCTTTTTGTATCTATGAGTCTATTTAAAAATACTACTATAGGATATAATATTGTTAAAAATTATTATGTATGGATTTATTCTGTGCCTATATTTATACTTGTAATTATTAGTATAATAATAATTAAATTAAAAAAGAATAAAAATTAATTTATTCTTTATTTCTTTTATAATGAAACATATATTGTATTATAAGTCCTGTATAATCACTATATTTTTCTTTAGTAAATTTTTTTATATTCTCTACACCTTCTATATTATAGGTGTCTTTCATATATTTTTTTACCCAAGTATCTATTGGAAATACATCTAATCTAGAATATGAAAATAGTAATATACAAGATGATACTTTCTCTCCTATTCCGCTATTTGTCATTAAATATTTCATTGCTTCTTCTGAATTCATATTATTTATATCATGAAAAAAACTTTGAATTTAAAACAATGGAAAAATATAAAAAGGTAGGAACGATAATTTTAACAATATTATTTATATCATTAATACTAAATTCCTCATTATTTATCTTTTGTACAAATTCATATATATATTTGTCTCTAAAGCCTACTTTTAAACTTCTATATTCTTCCTTTGATACATTTTTTAAATCTTTATAACTTGGAAACAAAAAGTAATCTTTATCCTCAAATGATACTTTTTTTCCGTATTTTTCTGCGATATTATTAACAGCATTTCTAATTTGAGGGACACCATTATTCGCAGAAATTATGTAACTAATTATACACTCAAAAGCACTTTGATTTATTATTTTAAAGCCATCACAAAAATTATATATCTCCCTTATATTATCATCTAAATCAATATTCTTAACAAAATCATTATAATTTCTATCTAAATCAAAATATTTTCTAACTACATTTTCTAAATTATCTTCTATACTCGATTTAACATATAGATTATTATCTTTTTGAAATATATTTATAACCCTATCTTCTAATATTATTGTATCTTTTAAATTAATATTAACATCTTTTATTTCAAGCATAACTGCACCTCATTTAATATTTTATCATAAAATGAATAGTTTTTAAAATATTGTAAATACTAGAAAGGAAGGAGATTAAAATTATGTCATGTAAAGATAAAAGAAAAATAGTATGTGAATGCTGTAAATGTGAAAAAGATGATAATGATAATATTAGAGTAACATGCTCTAACTGTAATGATGGAGATGATATTATTATTACGTGTGAATCTTGTTCATTAACTGAAGATAAAGATAATAAAAACATAATACTTAAAAATTGTTCATGTGATGGATCAAACGAAGACTCTATTTACATTACATGTACAGAATATGAAGAAGATTTAGATTAATTTTAAATCTTTTTATTTACAAGAAAAAATACGTATTGTATAATTTTTAGAGTAAAGGAGTGTAAAGATGGAAATTCTAATATTATGTATAAAAATATTTTTTGGAAGATTAATAGATGTTACATTATCAACAATGGTGTCTATTTATGTAATTAAAGGACAAAGATTAAAAGCTACTATTTTAGGGTTTATAGATGTATTTATTTGGTTCATAGTCGTTAGAGAAGCATTAAACACAACTCTTGATAGTATATGGATTGCTATTTGTTATGCAGGTGGTTATGCTGCTGGTACATTTTGTGGTAGTTTAATTTCACAGTTAACTAACAAAGGAACAGTAAGTGTACAAATAATTACAAAGGATAAAATGAAGAAAGTAACAAAAGCAATTGTTGAATCTGGTTTTACTGCATCTATAACTGAATGTAAAGGTTTATATAATGGTGAAAAAAGTTATATGATTTATGCCCAAATTGAGATAAAAAGATTAAAAGAATTTAAAGAACTTATAACTAAAACTGATAATAATGCATTTATTACAGTTACGGAAAGCAAAGAGATGCTAAATGGTTATTTAGCAAGATAAAAATACTTCATTTGAAGTATTTTTTATTCTATAATTTGACTTAATATAGTTATTAATATGCCAATTATTATACATAATAATGATAATAATTTATTTTTACTATGAAGAATATGTGGAAGTAATTCAAATAATATTATATAAATAAGCATACCTAATGTTAAACATATTAATATTCCTATTACAAATTCACTTAATAATGAACTAATAAGTAACATAAGTACTCCACCAATAAATGTTGATAATACGGATATAGAAATTAAAGTTATTTTTTTACCTTTACTTTCTCCTCTTAATGTTGAATATATAATCATTCCCATTGGAATATTATGAAGCCCAACACCAAGTGCTACTAAAAATCCTATATTTTGTGATTCAGTGATAATATTATAAATTGCCATACCTTCAATTATATTATGTAGTACAATCGCAACTGTTGAAACAATTCCAATATGTAATAAATTTTCATTTGTACATTCATGTGATAAAGTATGCTCATGATCATGTTCCGGTATAAATATATCTAACACTTTTAATAATACTATTCCTAGTATAACAAAAATAATGGATATATATTCCTTTCCTTTAAATATTTCATTTACTTCTGGTATTAAATCAGTAATAACCAATAATGTCATTGTTCCAAGAGCAACTGAAATTGATATTTGTTCTATTAATTTACTATTTTTAGGTAACTTAGCAAGTAATACACCTATTAAAATAAATATTCCTAAAATAAATGTTATTAATAAAGCCATAATTCCTTGTATAATCAATCTTATAGAAATATTAATTAATTTCTTATTGATTGATCCCTTTCTATTTATATTTTTTTATTATACGATGTATAATAAAAATCGCACTGTGGATTTGTTCCTATTTTTCTACAGCTTCGACTGTTCTAGGAGGCTCTTACCACAGATTTTTTATTTAATTGTTGATTAGTTAGTTAACACTTTGATGTTTTATATGTTCAGCAAGGCTACAAAATAAGAAACTTATGTGGCAAACATACAGTGCTAAAACTCTAACCAAAGGAGGTGTATGTATATGATATATATTGGATTAGATATATCTAAATACAAACACGATTGTTTCATCTGTAATAGTGCAGGTGAAATTATTGTAGATAATTTATCTTTTGAAAACACTAAAAAAGGATTTCAACTATTTCTCGACCTGTTGAAACCCTATGATAATTCTAATGTCCATATCGGATTAGAAGCCACTGGACATTATGGTTTGAATTTGAAATTATTCTTAGTAAAGAATAATTATAGTTTTATGGAATTTAATCCTTTATTGGTTAAAGAATTTAAAAAATCTCTATCTTTACGAAGAACTAAAACTGATAAAGTTGACGCTATAGTTATTTGTCAAAAGCTTATGTCAGTTCCATATAAACCAAATTCGAAACTATTTTATCATAAATATTCAATCAAGTCATTATCTAGGCTAAGAGATACTTTAGTTAAACAAAGATCTAAATATATGGTTCAATTAACTAATATCTTAGACATTGTTTTTCCTGAGTTTAAACCTTTCTTTAATAACAAGTTTTCTTCTACTTCTTTATTTTTGCTTAATAAATATGGTAATGCTGAGAAAATTGCTAATATGCGTGATTTTGATACACCAAATAAATTATCTAAAGGTCATTTTACTTACGCAAAATTTGCTAAATTAAAAGAACTTGCTAAAAACACTATTGGTGAATCAAATGAAGTTTTTGAAATTGAACTTCATACTCTCATTAGTCTTTTTTATGAAATTGATTCTAAAATCGATTCATTAGATAAACAAATTTCTACAATTATCAAAGAACTTAATCCACCAACTCTTTCTATTCCTGGAATTGGCGAACTTACCACAGCTGTAATCGTTTCTGAATTTGGAGATTTTAATAAATTCACAAATGCAGATAAATTATTATCGTTTGCTGGTCTTGAACCTGGTATTTATCAATCAGGTACAATTATGTCAAACGGTAAAATGGTTAAGCGTGGTTCTGGATATTTGAGACATTCTTTAATGAACATTGCAAATCTTGTTATTAAATATAATCCAACTTTTTATGATTATTACCTTAAGAAGCGTTCTGAAGGCAAATGTCATCGTGTTGCATTATCTCATGTTTGTAAAAAACTTCTTAGAGTAATTTATAAACTTGAAACTCAAAATATCCATTTTGATCCGTCTTTATTGAAATAATTGATTACTCAATTTTTCAAAAATTTCACAAAGTGAAATCTTTTTGGCATGGGTTTCTTTCCAATTTACAACTTTCTATTAAAAACTATTGACTTTTTATAGTTAGCCTCCTATTTTTGAATTCTTATTATTTCTTCTGCTTTCTTAAGTAATTCCTCTTTTGAATTAGAATCCATATATTCCTTCTTTAGTACAAATCTTTTCATAAAATTAATTCTTCTTCTAAAAAATACATCTCTTTTTATAACCTCTTTAAATGCACTATTATTATAGATATCTCCATAAGATAACTCTAGTACTCTAAATAGGTAACTTAATAATTTCTTTTTATTCTTAAAATTTAAATTTCTCCATAGCATTATATCATTAAATATATGTCTAGTTCTCATCAGCCACTAGATTTCTCATATTCATATTTATCAACTACTAATATATTAATCATCATTAACTAAATATATTTTATTATAAACATAATTTTTAGTCAAGTTATAAAATATATATTGTTAATAAGTTATCACCTTGCATATATACCTCTTACTCTAAAAACCAAATTTCTATTTCTAAAAACATAAGAGGCTATATTAAAATTTCCTTTATTGGAGGTAGGGTATGAAAAAAACCAACTGTTCCTTCATAGTTTTCACTAAAATTTAACGTACTAATAGAAGATGTAGAAGCTGGGTCAATAATTGGTATCATAACTCCAGCATCAGTTAAACCCCCCACCAGTTGAGGTTAAATAAACAAAATCAATATATAGCTCATTATAATTAGACAAATCAAAGGTCCCCAAATCATTATTATTTGCTTTTAATTCAATCGCATTACCTGATATTAAATGCCATTTTGTTTTATCCTCCAATTTATTTTCTAACTGCGTTAATTTAGATGTGACTGAAGCGTAATCTGTCGCAGCACTATATAATTCATCTACTGCCCCCTGTACATTGGTTGAAGTTAACCCTGATTTGGTATT
>CAJTKV010000072.1 GCA_910577075.1 uncultured Bacilli bacterium | reverse complement strand
ACTATGATGAATTTTCGGAAGAAAGAGCAATATTTGAACACTTAGTATCCAACAGTGAGATGATCTACACAGATGAATTTAAGAATCTTGAAGATATATATATAAACTGGAATGCAGAAACTAATAGATATGAAATAATAGCTGAAAAAGGTGAAACTAAGTTTGAAATTAACTTAGAAGATGCGAGTTTATTAAATTTTTTAATTCATCAAACTAGTTGCAAGGAATTAATAATATCCCATGATAAAGATGAAGCTTTATTATTATCTTTAACTTCCTGTGATACGATAAAAAGCATCATTATTAATGATTGCAATATTGCATCAATTGAAAATATAAGTTGTCTAACAAATTTAGAAAAATTAACCATTAATAATTGTCAAAATATTACGGATTTATCACCAATAGAAAATTTAACAAATTTAAAAACAATTGCTATAAATGGAACACGTATTGCTGATATATCTGTTCTTGCTAACCTAAAGAATCTTACTACTCTAAATCTAAAATGCAATGAGATAACTAATCCCGAAGTATTAGAAGCTCTAGAAAACTTAACTGTTTTAAGTCTTCAATTTAATCGCATAAGTGATGTTGAAAAATTGAGTGGATTAGTAGCATCAGGTCTGATCTCTGAAGAAGAAGCCTCGGGTATCGTCGAAAGTTGTGAAAAACATAGATTAAGTTTTACAACCGATAATTATCAGGAAGAGGCAAAAGTTCTTTATATTAGTTATATAGATTCTAAAGAGGCATACTTTGTTGAACTCCGCAATGAAAATCAAGAGATGGTTGCCTTTGCCTTAACACCAGATCCTTTTGACTTTTACAATATATCAGAGGATACTCCCAATTGTACGGGAATTAAATTAACTAACATTCCAAGTGATTTCATGCATTTTAGTATTGCTGATACTTCTAAATATGATGCCATGGTAATCGATCACTGTGATATTGATAGTCTATCTTTTGTCGATGATTTTGAAAATCTGACATATCTCTCTATTGAAAATTGTCCTAATCTCGTTGATCCATTTGAGTGGGGACCCTTCAATATCTACAAAATGGATCATTTAAAAACCTTAATCGTCAAGGGTACAAGTATCAATAATTTTGATGAATTAAAAAACTTTTCTGCTCTTGAAGAAGTGGAACTAAGGGATAATGATGTAACTGATTGGGGATTTTTAATGTACATTCCTAATTTAAAGATTGCCTTTATCGGCATTGATAACTACCCTGTTGATGCAAGGCCCCTGGAGACCATTCAAGAAGCAGGAGTATATGTTAAAGTAACGGGATATAACTTGCCACCAGTAGATGAATATAATAATGAAACATTAGATGGTGAAGAATTAGAAGAAACAACAGATAATCAAGATCAAACTCTTGGAAAAACTCCTAATCAATAAAAGACAATTTTTGTCTTTTTTTAAATGGTATATATTTCTTTTTCTTAAAAAATAACTTATAATTAATCTTGACAATGGAGGAATACATAATGAATGAATTAATAATAAAAGAATTGACTTCCGAATTAAACATCAGCGGAAATCAAATCGAGACGACATTAAAGTTGTTGGAAGAGGGAGCAACCATTCCCTTTATCGCTAGATATCGCAAAGAAGCCACTGGAGCTTTAGATGAAAATCAAATTAAAGCAATAGGGGATTTATATACCTATTATCAAAACTTATTAGAAAGAAAAGAGGCTGTTATACGCCTAATTGCCGAGAAAGATCTTTTAACAGATGAACTAAAGGACCAAATAATGGCATGTAAAAAACTTACTGAAGTAGAGGATTTATATCGTCCATATAAAGAAAAGAAGAAGACGAAAGCCAGTGAAGCAATCAAAGCTGGTCTTGAACCTCTTGCCAAGATGATCATGTCTCTACCAACGTCAGGTTCTCTAGAGGGAATGGCTCAAAAGTTTGTATGTGAAGCTGTTCCTGATACTAAAGCCGCTCTAGAAGGTGCTGGATATATTATCGCTGAATGGATAAGTGACAATGCTTATTATCGCAAATGGATAAGAAATTATATGTTTAAATCTGGTGTCATTACATCTAAGATAAAGAAAAATGCTAATGATGAAAAGAAACTATATGATATGTATTATGATTTTAGTGAACCAGTTAAGCAAATAAAACACTATCGTGTACTCGCATTAAATCGTGGAGAAGATGAAAAGATACTAACAGTAGGAATTGATGTCGATAATGAAGCTATTGTTGAATACTTAGAAAAGAAGATTTTAAAAGTGTCTGGATCTATTGGAGAAAATCTCATAAAAGATGCCATTAAAGATTCTCTTAAACGTCTAATTATGCCAAGTGTTGAGCGCGAAGTGAGAAGTGAATTAACGGAAAATGCTGAAGAAAAGGCCATTAATACCTTTGGTGTTAATTTAGAGCATCTATTATTAACTCGCCCAATTAAGGGAATGGTTGTCTTAGGATTTGACCCTGGATACGTTAATGGCTGTAAATTAGCCGTTGTAGACTCCAATGGAAAGTATTTAGATTCTACTGTAATTAAACCCTTTTTAAATGGATCTAATCAAGATAAATATATCCAACAAAGTAAGGAAATTGTTAAAAATCTCATTGAAAAATATCATGTCGATATCATTTCTATTGGAAATGGAACGGCATCTCGTGAATCTGAAAAATTCTGTGCTGAAATGATTAAGGAATATAATTTGCCTTGTAAGTATATAATAACTAGTGAAGCGGGAGCATCAATCTACAGTGCATCAAAACTGGCTATCGAGGAATTTCCTGATTTAGCTGTTGAAAAAAGAAGTGCTGTATCTATTGGAAGAAGACTTCAAGATCCCCTTTCAGAATTAGTTAAGATTGATCCCAAATCTATTGGTGTTGGGGAATATCAATATGATGTTAATCAAAAATCTTTGGGAGAGACTCTCGATTTTACCACTTCTAAAGTTGTTAACGAAGTGGGTGTAAATATCAATACAGCTTCCAAAAGTATCTTAAAATACGTATCAGGATTAACAAAATCTGTCATCGAGAATATAATAAAATATAAAGAAGAAAAGAAGATAGTTAATCGCGAAGAAATTAAAAAAATCAAGGGCATGAGTGAAAAGGTCTATGAGCAATCTATAGGTTTCTTACGTATTCCCGATGGCGATAATCCTCTAGATAATACGGGAATCCATCCTGAAAGTTATGAACTAACTAATAAGCTATTAGATACACTATCTTTAGATATCAAGGATATAAACCAAGAATCCTTCAAAGAATCCCTAAAGAAAGCGAATGCCCAAACTTTAGCAAATACCTTAAAGGCCGATATCTTTACTATTGAAGATATAATCAAAGAACTTGGAAATCCCGGATTAGATCCTCGTGATGAATTAGAAGCTCCAATTTTAAAAAGTGATATATTACACATAGAGGATTTGCGCGTAGGTATGGAGTTACAAGGAACTGTAAGAAATGTTGCATCATTTGGTGCCTTTGTCGATATTGGCTTACATGATGATGGATTAATTCATATTTCCAAAATGAGTAAGTCATTTGTCAAAAATCCTAATGACATAGTAAACGTTGGAGATATCGTCAAATGTTATGTTGATAACATCGATTTAGAAAAGCAAAAGGTTCAATTAACGTTAATAAAACCATAAAATTATAAAAAATTTTCAAAAAAGTATTGCAATTAGATGATATTATGATATAATTCTAATTGTCTACTTGATGCGGGTGTAGTTTAATGGTAGAGCTTCAGCCTTCCAAGCTGATAACGTGGGTTCGATTCCCATCACCCGCTCCATTAATGCCCAATTAGCTCAGTCGGTAGAGCGCACGGCTGTTAACCGTTAGGTCGTAGGTTCGAGTCCTACATTGGGCGCCATTAAGTAGATTACCAACGAGAAATCGTTGTTTTTTATATGTTTTAAAAAATTGCTTCTCATTTACTCCATTATAATAATGAAGAAATAAGAAGTATGGTATATGATATTATTGAAAAGTATTCAGAGATAAAAATGGTAAATTATTTAAATACAAGTATCATAGGGTATCCATATCAAGCACCTATTATGATATATATAGATGGAACTGTGATGAAATTTATGAAATAGCGAATAAATTAGAAAAAGATATAACATTTATAGAAGAAGTGTATTTATCAATGATGCATATAAATCCTATGTGTTTGTTCTAAAAAAAGTAAATTTTTTCTTTTTTGTAAGTATGCAACAACTTTACATATATAATAAAAAATTAGATAAAAATTACTAAGAAATATGATACCATTAACGTAGAAGGTGACTAGAATGAAAAATAAATGGTTATCAAGTTTGCCCCAAATGGAAAATTTTACTGTTAATACTAGCCATACGGAATATTACATTCAATATTCTCAAACAAAAAAGCAGTATCCAAAGTAAATGAAGATTGGAAAAACGTTAAGAATATAATTGGAACACTTGAAAGAGATATCATAGCAATGAAAGATTTTATTGATTCAGATGACTATAGATTTCAAACAGATAGCTTAATTAAATCTATGGAAAATGCTATAGATGCTATAGATACTAATTTTGTGAAATTATTTACGACAGTAGTAGCTCGTATGAATGCTGCAGCTGAATCTGACGATTGATTTGCCGGTACAGCATCTATGTATGCTGAGTATATAGCAACAACTATTCTTGGACTTAGTGGTGCTAAAGGAATTAAAGCCAATTTAGAGGCATTTAATAATGAAACTCAAGTTTCCCCAAAAGCAACTACTGAAGAACCTAAAAAAGCTGGGTTCTGGGGTAGAGTAGGTGCGACTCTTGGAACTTTTGCATCAGGTTTTGTTGAGGGAGTAGTAAATATTGGCGAGATGGTAACTGATGCGGCAACGATTGGAACAGCAGCCTTGTTAACTCCCCTTACAGCAACTGCTGATGCAGTGGGAGCAGTATCATCTGCAATTACAGGAACAGAATACAAATCTAGTACAGCGAGTATGTGGAAGGATACAGCTGGATTTGTTTCAAAAGATTACTCAACTGATTGGTTCGATAGTTATTATGAAAATACAGCTCTTGGAAAAACATTGAAGAATAATTCGTATGCCTTTGAATTTACAAGAGGTGCAGGCAAATTAACTGGAGAAGTAGTAACTGTAAATGCTGTAGGAAGTGCAGTTAGTGCACTAAGTTCAGGAGCCCAAGCGGTATCTAGGGGAACTTCCTTGGTTAGCAGTAGCGGAGGAGCAGCAACGAGTAGCT
>CAJTKV010000071.1 GCA_910577075.1 uncultured Bacilli bacterium | reverse complement strand
TAAATTCTCCAATAAAGAGGTTAGTCCACGACCATTTAGAAGAATAGCTTATAAAGATGCTATGGAATTATATGGAACAGACAAACCAGATTTGCGCAATCCATTAATTATTAAGGATGCGAGTGAAGTATTAAAGGATACTACTTTTGGTCCATTTAAAAAATCGATTATTAAAGTAATTGTTGTCGATGATATTGGAGAATATTCGAATTCATGGTTTAATGAAATAGTCGATTATGCAACGAGCATTGGTATGCCAGGTATTGGCTATATAACACTTATGGAGGATGGTTCATTAAAGGGACCAATTGATAAATTCTTAAGTGATGAAGAGAGAAAGTCTTTGATAAAGGATTTTGATATGAAGACAAACTCAGTTATGTTCTTTATTGCCAATAAACGTTTGAGTACAGCTCAAAAATTTGCAGGCCTTATTCGTGATGAATTAGGTAGAAAGATGGATCTTTTAGATCCAAACAAATTGGAATTATGTATTATAAATGACTTCCCAATGTTTGAAACAGATGAGGCAACGGGTAAATTAAAATTCTGTCATAATCCATTTAGCTTACCACATGGCGGAATGGAAGATTATAAGACAAAGAATCCAGAAGATATACTAGCTTATCAATATGACTTTGTATGCAATGGAAATGAAATGGCTTCGGGAGCAATAAGAAACCACGATTTAGATTCACTAGCAAAGGGATTTGAAATAGTTGGATATAGCCGTGAAGAAGTTGAGGAGAGATTTAAATCTATATTTACAGCATTTAAATATGGATGTCCACCACATGGCGGAATGGCACCAGGAATTGATAGATTAATTATGTTAATTCAAGATGAACCAAACTTAAGAGAAGTACAGGCATTCCCAACGAGTGCTAGTGGAGCTGATCTTATGATGGGATCACCATCAGAACTTACGAAGGAACAACTGAAAGAATTAGGAATAAAATTTGAGGAGATAGAAAATGAATAGTGGATTTACAAAAGAAAAAATTAACAAACTAGCAGATCTCTTACTTATCGGTTTAACTGATGAAGAGACGCAAATGGTTTTTGACGAATTTGAAGTCATAGATGCAGAAATTAATAAAATAAATGTCATTCCAAATATTCAAAATGTCAAACCAATGACGCATGCTTTAGACGATTTTGTCTGTGTTTTGAGGAATGATGAAGTTGAAGAATCTATACCTCTTGAAGAATTATTAGAAAACTCTGATGATACAGAAGATGGCTGTGTATCAGTACCAAAGGTGGTGGGATAATGAAATATATGAATTTGAGTATAACGGAATTGCATGAGTTATTAAAAAGTGGAAAAGTGACAAGTGAAGAGTTAATTAAAGAATCTCTTGAGTTATCTCATGAAGTTCAAGAGAGTTGTAATGCCTTTGTTACAATATTAGATGATGCAAAACCTACAGAGGTAACTGATGAGTTACTATCGGGTATTCCATATGGAATAAAAGATAACTATTCCACTAAGGGAATATTATCGACTGGTTCATCAAATACTTTAAAAGATTATGTACCATTTTTTGATGCCACAGCTGTTGAAAAATTAGCAAAGTGTGGGGCAGTACCTGTCAATAAGACCGTTTTAGATGAATTTGGTATGGGAGGTACAGGAACTACAGGACATACGGGAATTGTCTTAAATCCTTGGGATAAAACGCGTATGACAGCAGGTTCTTCTGCCGGTTCTGCGGCAGCTGTAGCGGCGGGCGTATATCCTTATGCCTTGGGAAGTGATTCAGGAGATTCTATTCGCAAACCAGCTGGTTACTGTGGAATAGTAGGATATAAACCTACTTATGGAATGATTTCGCGCTATGGTTTATTTGCCTATGCTTCATCTATTGATCATTGTGGAGTTTTAACTCGCAATGTGCGCGATGCGGCAATAGTTGTCGATGGAATGAAGGGCATTGATAAGAACGATATGACTTCCTGGGATTCATCACATATTCATCTCAATGATGATTTAAGTGATGATGTTAAGGGTAAGAAATTATTTTACATTAAAGAATTATGTGAAATAGAAAATTATCCGGATGCCAATGAGGAATTGAAAGAGCATTTAGCTAACTTTAAAAATACTTTAAAAATTGCCGAAAGTTTAGGTATGGAAGTCGAAGCCATATCGATGGATAAAAATCTCATTACAGCACTTCCATCAGTTTACGTTATTATTGCCTGTGCGGAAGCTACAAGTAACATGTCTAATTTAACAGGACTTATATTTGGACCAAGAGGAGAGGGAGATAACTACGCAGAAATGATGAAAGATCATCGTACAAAGGGCTTCTCATCCTTAATTAAGCGTCGTTTTATCATTGGGTCGTATGTCTTACAATCAGAAAATCAAGAGAGATATTTTAAGAATGCTCAAAGAGTTAGAAGATTAATTGTCGATTTTATTAAAGAATGTTACAAGACTCATGATGCTCTAATAATGCCTGTTGGAACAGGACCTGCTAAGAAGTTTGATAGCGATAAGGACATGTTATCAAATGAAACAGCAGCATTAGAAGAGCATCTTCAGATTGGTAATTTTGGTGGCTTTCCATCAATTACTATTCCAAATGGCTTTGTTTCATCTCTTCCTGTTGGTGTTAATATTACGGGTAATTGTTATGATGATCAGAATGTCTTAAATATTGCCTATGCCTTAGAAGGTGCTATGGATTATAAAAATCAAATAGCAAAGGAGGTAAAATAATGGGAAAATATAATGTTACAATTGGACTAGAAATGCACTGTGAAGTATCAGAAACTAAATCAAAAGTATTTTCCAGTGCTAGAAACGAGTATACTGATGTTCCAAATAGCAATATTCGTCCATTAGATATGGGATTTCCAGGAACTCTTCCAGTTCTTAATAAAGAAGCTGTGCGCATGAGTTTAATGATGAGTGAAATTTTAAATTGTCGCCAACCTGAGTATATGTATTTTGAAAGAAAAAACTATTATTATCCCGATATGCCAAAGAATTATCAAATAACCCAAAATCCTCCCGAAGATTGTGTGGGTATGGATGGTTATATAGATATTGAAAGAGAAGATAATTCGACTTTCCGTGTTGGGATTAATAACATTCACTTAGAAGAAGATGCGGCTAGTATGGATCACTTATATGATGTATCCTTAATTGACTATAATCGTGCTGGTGTTCCATTATTAGAACTCGTTACTGAACCTTGTCTTCATTCGGCAGAAGATGCCGTAACTTTCTTGGAATATATTCGTGCTATATATCAATATTGTGGTATAAGTGAAGCGGATTCTAAAAAAGGGCAAATTAGATGTGATGTCAATATTTCTATTTCTGAAGATGATACTCTAGGAACTAAAGTTGAAATTAAGAATGTCAATTCTTTCAGTGCTGTTCATGATTCTATTGTCTATGAGATAAAAAGACAATCAGAATTAAAAGATGCTGGTCGTTATGATGAAGTAGAACAAGAGACAAGACGTTGGGATGAAGAATCGGGAACGACGATACATATGCGTTCAAAAGTCGATGCTATTGATTATAAGTACTTTGTCGAACCAAATATTCCGCGCTTTAAATTGAGTGAAGAATGGTTAGAAGAAATTAGAAAAAGCATTCCAGAACTTCCATATGAACGCAAAGAAAAATATATGAGTGAATATGGATTATCGGCTTATGATGCTGGAATTTTAATAAAAGATATCAATACGGCTAATTATTTTGAAGAATGTATTTCATTAGGTATTGATGCTAAAATGGCTGCCAATTGGATAACAGGAAATATCTTAGCTTATACTTACAAATATGAAATTAATATTAAAGATTTATATTTAACTCCTAAGAGATTAAATGTTATAACTTCATCAATTAGAGATGGTAAAATATCTTCAAAACAAGCTAAAGAATTATTCTTTATGGTTCTTGAAAGAGAAGATGAACCAGAAAATATTATTAAAGCCGAGGGAATTGAGCAAATTAGCGATGACAGTGCAATAGTTGCGGTCATTACAGAAGTATTAGATGAAAATACGGAGCAAATCGATCAATATAAGAATGGCAAGACGAATATGTTTGACTATTTTGTTGGACAAGTAATGAAAAAGACTCGTGGTCAAGCCAACCCTGTTAAAGTTAAAGAAATTTTAACGGAAGAATTAAGTAAGAGATAGGTCTCTTGCTTTTTTTATCTTATTGTATTGACTTAGGGAAATTAAGGTAGTACTATTAAACTATAGAAAAGTGAAGGAGATTTTATATGAAAAATATGAAAAGAATGTTGCTATTTGTAACAATTTTATTGGTAGCATTATTTACTGATATGGTCAATGCGATAGAAATAAACAATCCTGAGGAGTTAATTACCTATGTGCCTAATGAAATAACTGTCGCACCTATTGAAATGATTGAAAACAGACCAGAAAATATTGATGCTTGGCAATTATTTGAAAATTTTAAAGAAGAGGCTGATGTTGTTATTCTAGCTAATTTGGAGAAGCAAAATATAACCTTCAGTGATGAATATACTATTGGAACAGAACTTGTATTTAAGGATATCGTAATGAATGGCGAATATACCTATAATATTGATATTTATCACTTAGAAGTTGCTATTATGAATAAAACAACTGGAGAAGTATTAAATAATGAACCAAAAACTATTTCAATAAAGTTTAAAGGGGATTTTGACTATAAGAAGGCGGAAGCATTAATTAGCAAATCTGCGAGCCTCAATTTTTCTCAAAACGAATTTATTTTCTATTATGATATTCAAAACTATGATGAAGATGAAATGGCGGCTCAATTCGAAGAATTACTGTTAAAGAAATTGAAGGACGTTACTTATGAAGTTGATATTGCCACAGGTTCTGCTGGTGGAGGCTATAACGGTGGCTTGGAAAAAATGGATATGTTTTTATTGTTGTTTGAAGATGGCATACTTTACCAAACAGTAACATTCACTGTGGCTGGAATTCCATCACTAAGTGTTCCTAAGGATATCAATCAATCTGACTATATTGCCTATGCGACGCCTTTATTTCAAGAACATTATAATGAAGCTAAGGGGGCAATCGGTGTAGTTCAAAAAATTGATGACGAATATTATTATTTAGAAAACTATGAAGATGCTTTAGAAATAGAACGAATAGAAGAGATAACAGATAATCCTGTACGAGATATGCATCAAGGTCTAACTTTAACAAACGGAGGAGTATTTTATCGCATCTATTTTAAAAGCGATATAGAGGATTCTATATATGCTACGGTAGCAATAAAAAAGGAAAATACACCAAATGTTAATGAGATAAAAAAATATTTAATACCAATAACATCAGTTACCTTAAATAAAACAAATTTGTCAATGGTAAAGGGAAAAACTGAGAAATTAGTTGCCACGATAAATCCCTCAAATCCCACAAGTGATACTACATTAGAATGGACATCAAGTAATACAAAGGTAGCAACCGTAGATAAGTCAGGTAATATCAAGGCAATTGGAGCAGGTACAGCAACAATAACAGTAAAAACCTCAAATGGTAAGACTGCAACAGTAAAAGTGACTGTAACAAACCCAAATGTACCAATAACATCAGTTAAAATAAATCAAAAATCATTAAATGTGATGATTGGTAAAACAAGTAAATTAACAGCAACAATAAATCCAAGCAATACAACACAAAGTAAGAATTTAACTTGGACAAGTTCAAACAAGA
>CAJTKV010000070.1 GCA_910577075.1 uncultured Bacilli bacterium | reverse complement strand
GTATGACTTATTTCAAATATAGCATATTTACCAAGTGGTGTAGGTGTACTTGGTTTTCCTGTAATGACTGGGCAATCTAAGATCACTTCATTATTTTCATACAATTTTAAGTTTTGATCACTTATATCAATAACGACAAATGTTCCCTCTAATAATGTAAGATTTTCTTTGGAAACATAGCCAACATAATCAGAAGTTTGAACGAGGTAACTATCATCAAGTTCTTCGTATACTTCAAAACATTCATACTTGGGAATAGCTTTATATTCATCTTCTCCTGTTGCACTTAATTCAGAAGGGATAAGTAATTCTGTATCCTCTTCGGCATATACGATTTTCGTTACATCACTGTTGATATCATAAATGGTTGCTAGTGTGGCATACTTTGATACAACATAGGCTTCTTGACCATAATATAATACTTTATAGTGTGTGTCATCAATTACTTCAAGTAATTCCAAATTGTGACCTTCTGGAAGTACACCTAGGATATTGCCATCAATACCATCACGAATATTGACATTGGATGTTGCAATTACTACTGGGACACTTACAACTGCCGATTTTTCGGTAGTGTATACGACATTGTCGTCTTCTAATGTTTCGGGACTTTCTTCAATTGTTTCTTCTTCGACTTCCTCTTCATCTTGAATCAAAAATCTCGATACGTCATAATCTTCTTCACCTATATCAAATTCGGTGGCTATCGTTGCTTCATCAATTATTGAACTATTTCCACAAGCCATAATGTTTGTACATAACATGCCAATTAATGATATTAATACAGCATTTTTCTTAAATTTTTTCATATTAAAATTCCCCTTTTGGTGAAATTTATTTTAATCCAAAATTATGAAAAAGTCAAAGAAAACTTAAATATCTATAATGATATAATATTATTGATAAATTTGCTATCTTCTTGATTCGCTAATTATTTTAAATGTTTATTTTTTCAATATGCTCATTATACTCTTTACTTGAGTAACTTATCTTCTTTTCATAGGCTAACCTTGAATACAAAAAACACAGAGGAATATTATTTTCTAAACATATTCTCTCACGTTCATCATAACATTCATTAATAATATCCCATATTTTACGGGGAATCATCTGATTCAAAGAGAAAGCATCAGCTTCTTTTTCTTCGTTATCAAATTCTACAATCTTATTAATTAATCTATTATAATGTGTTTTAATATGTCCTAGTTCATGATATAAAGTGAAATAAAATGATGATTTTTCTTTAAAGTAAGTGGTTAGATATATCACTGGTGTCTTATGTTTAACCATTGTGCATCCTCTAATTTTTGAGCCGCCTAATGCATCTTCTATGCATAATATTATTCCATATTGAGAAAGTATTTGAATTATTCTCTCTTTATTAAATGGTTTCATTCTCTCCTTTTTTAAATCATCAAATAAATCATTTAATCTATTGGAACTATATTTTGTTACTTGGACATCAGCAATAAGCTTATCACAATGTCTTAACCATAGATATATTTTCTTTTGATCAGCATAATCTAATTTTTTATAAATTATTCTTTTTTCAATGTAATTATCATATACTTCAAAGTCCTTAAGTTCCAGAAAATTTAATAAATCAATGGCATTTTGAGCAACAGATGTACTATCTCTTAAAGTAATCCATTTCTTTTTTTGCATTTCATTCAAATGAAAACTGTTTAAAAATTTTTGAATTTCCTTTTCACTTTTGTATTTTTTTAATAACTTATCATATACGCTTTTTTTATGTTCAACAAAAAATATCGTATTAATATCAATATCCGTTAATATACTAATGGCAATCATTAGCTCCGGTGATAAATTGGTCGTGCCATTAATTATCTCATTCATATGCTTGTTGCTTATTCCTAATCTATCAGCAAATTCTGTTTGAGTTATTCGATGGTATTCTAAATAATCTTGTAAAATTGACCCAAAACCTTTCATACTATCCCTCCCCATAATGCGTATTGTCGATGCATTCAAATATTAATTCTTGTATTTCTACTATATTGTATGGGTAATTGCTATTGGGTTTAATAATCAAACGCATCTTGCTGTTAATTCTTGCAGTGTAATACTCTTTAAGATTACCCGATTTTTTTTCAATATAATAGATATTTTTTAATGGATCTAACATAACATCTTCTAAGTTCTTTTTTGATAATAAAAAGTTTTCTATATTATGTAATCTATTTTCTTCTTTAAGTAAATACTTGCTAGTTATTTCTTTCCTATAATCACGTTTAAACTTAGATGTTTTTATTATAACCATGTTAGTCCTTTCTACACATATAATAACTTATTAGGTAATAATATGCAATCAATTTTGATAATTTTTAACAAAAAATAAAAGATATAGATTTTCTTCTCTATACCTTATATCTTAACGGTTATGTTGTAATTTACTTTAAATTTATTAAAAATAATAATATTATTTAACTTTAATAGTTTTTACATTACTCCAAGTTCCATAAATAGTCTTTTTACCACTCTTGATTCCCGCTCTTACCATCACTTCATATTCTTTTCCAGAAGTTAATTTACTTATCTTACTCTTTGTTGTATATGACCATTTATTACTTCCTTTTATTCTATATGCTGTTTGATAATACTTTGCTCCACTTACTTTAGAATATTTTACTGTGATACTCTTCTTTGAAGTGCTTGGATTTTTAATACTAACCTTACTTGGAATTATTATGAATGAACTTGTCTTGCTTCCTGTATAGTTTCCTTTAAATTTAACTGTTACAGTAGCTTTTCCAGCTTTCTTATTATTCTTATAACTTACTGTATAATCTGTTCCATTCTTTAATGGCGTTTTACCTAATTTAACAGTTATTTCAGGTTTTAAACTCTTTCCTGTTTGTACTTGGTTCTTAATTGCTGTAATTGTTGCTTTCTTAGCATTAATCTTGGATACAGTTACTTTAACCTTAGCTTTCTTCTTATTGGGTGTTGTTACAGTTATTGTAGCACTTCCACCACCTACAGCAGTTATCTTTCCATTCTTATCAACTATTGCTACTTTTTTATTTGATGTACTCCAAGTTAATACTTTTGAATCTGTCGTACTACTTGGGTTGATTGTAGCTTTTAATTGATATGTTTTATTTAGTTCTAGTTTTAATGTCTTTTTATTTAACTTAACTGATTTAATTGGTGTTGGTTTTTTAACTGTTACTTTAATTGTTGCTGTTTTACCATTTGAAGTCTTAACAGTTATATTAGCAGTTCCGGCTTTTATTCCTTTGACGTTTCCGTTTTTATCTACGGTTGCTATTTTACTATTAGAACTTGTCCAAGTTAAATTCTTACTTTGTGTTGTATTGCTTGGATTAATTGTTGCTGTTAACTTACTTGTTTTATTAACTCCAAGACTTATATTGCCTTGATTTATTTTTACACTAGTTATTGCAACCACCTTTTTAGTTGTAGATGGCTTCGTTGTTGTCGTTGTTGGATTACTAACTACAACTTTAGCTACAGCCGTAAGTCCATTGCTTGTTTTAACAGTAATATTTGCTGTTCCCGCATCAATAGCTTTGACATTACCATTCGCATCAACTGTTGCTACTTTTGTATTTGAACTTGTCCATGCCAATACTTTTGAATCTAATGTATTGCTTGGTGTAATCGTTGCTGTTAGTTTTTCTGTTTTACCCTTTACCATTGATAAACTTGTCTTATTTAACTTAATTCCCGTTATTGGATTTAAGCTATCTCCATTGACATATGAAACATTATTTGTCTTTGCCCAAGTCTCAGCATATGAGTTTTTAGGCGTATAAATTGTAACATACACAACCTTGTTTCCGCTTCCTACCCAATAGGACCCAGTCCAAAAGGAATCTTCTCCAATACTTTTTACACTAGCAGGAATGAATATTTTTCTCAAATTACTATTACTTGCAAAAGAAGATTTTCCAATAGATTTCATTGTTTTTGGTAAGGTAACCTGCGTCAAATTTGCAAAACCGACAAAAGCACTATCTGGAACTGTTGTTATTCCCTCATCTATAAAGATTTCATCAACTATACCTCTAACTGCTTTCCAAGAATTATCACTACCACTATAAGAATACCCTCCTAATGTGCTAGATAAAGGAAATTGAACAGTTACTGAAGGATCAATATTAATTGCACCAGATCCAGTTACTTTAAGAATACCATTACTTAATGACCATGTTGCATTTTCTCCAGCCACACGATGCATAACTTTACTAAACTTGCCTGTTGTTGCATCTATAGTATAAAAATCCACCATATTGCCGTTAGAAGCATAGTATATAATTTTGTTTCCTTTTATTATAGGCTTACAATCAGTGATTGTCGCTTGAGCTGTAAATTCATTACCAACTTTATTACCATTACCATCAATAAACATATAATGTAATACGTTTGTCGATAAAGTATCATTATCTATCATATCCTTAGTTTCCTTATATTCTGACCACGAAACTAAGAAGCGATTGTCATTTATCTTCGTTAACTCAAGACCTGTAAATGCATGATTTTTCTCAGTCGAAGATGTTAACCATTTAACAGTAGATGCTTCCTTAGAAAAATTATTAATTGGCGTTACCGTAAGATAAATATTGTGAGGCAAAGCAGAACTCATTGCTTCATCATATTTATTTTGATCTATAGAAGTACCTATCCCTAAAATATTATTTTGAGAAACGGCTACTCCATCGACACTAGCAAAACAAGCCACTGCCCAAGCACTTGTTCTTTCACCACCGTAAGGCAATAATGAAATTGCATTGCTTTTTAACGTCGATTTATCATATCTTGTTAAAAGAGTCGTTTCGCTTCCTTCACTTTGTTCCAATAGATATAGATAATTATCTTTATTATCTATATATTGAGCAAATGAATGCCAAAGATCAGCATCCGCAATTTTCCAAGCAAATGTACTCTCATTTACTTCTATCATCAATAGTCCTTGATGGCCCTGTCCAACAGCATCGTCGACATAACCCTCATGACCAGTTACAACATAAAGTTTTCCGTCAGTTTCGGTCATTTCAACATTCCCTGCATCAAAAGGATACCTTACTTCATGAGCAAATGCTGAATCTCCAGTAATTGAAGCAGCACCAACTCTTTTCCAATTAGTATCGTATTTTATAACACGAATTACTTCTGCATTTGTATTTTCCTCTTTATTATTTTGTCCCTCTACGATATAGTAGGCATTTTTCCCTGCATAAAAACCGCCGTAAATAGGTAATTCTAGCTCTAACTTATTCTTTTTGGTAATATTAAAATTATCATCATAATATTCTATACCTATATTTTTATTTGCGCTATCATAGTATACACGCATATATCCAGAACTAAGGGAAACCAGTGATGAATATCTCTTTAAATATCTGCGCACATTACTGATAGGTGTTGGATACATTTGTCCACTAGCCAAAACTAAACTAGATGGTGCCAAAAGTGTCACAAATACAAGTAAAACACTTGCGAATATAAATACTTTTTTTAATTTTTTCATATTTTCTCTCCTCTTCATATTATATTAATACCCATAGTATTTTTACACACTTAATATATCACATATAGTAGAACTTTTCCATACAATTATGAAAATTTTATGAATTTATAAAAAAAGAAATACTTTCCCGTATTTCTTATTTAACTTTAATAGTTTTTACATTACTCCAAGTTCCATAAATAGTATTTTTAACACTCTTGATTCCAGCTCTTATCATCACTTCATATTCTTTTCCAGAAGTTAATTTGCTGATTTTACTCTTTGTTGTATAACTCCATTTGTTTGTACCTTTTAGTCTATATGCTGTTTGATAATATTTAGCTCCACTTACTTTAGAATATTTTACTGTTATACTCT
>CAJTKV010000069.1 GCA_910577075.1 uncultured Bacilli bacterium | reverse complement strand
TCTTCCTTTTTCTGTCGTACCCTCGGGAAATATGCCAATTACTTCGCCATTTTTTAAATATTCTAAAGCTTCACTTATCGCAAATTCATTGGACCTCTTTCGATCAACAGGAATGAGTCCCATATTCTTAAAAATTACTCCCTTCATTCCTTTAAACAGTTCAATCTTGGCTAAAAAGTGAATACTCCTCTTAGTTGAACTCATGAGAAATAAACAATCCAAATTACTCGTGTGATTTCCTGCCAAAATTACTTTATCAAAAGGAGGAATGTTTTCTCTCCCCTCTATTTTCGGCCAAAAAACAACTCTAAATAAAACATTTATTATTGGTCTTACTACTACATATAATGTTGATTTTGTATATTTATTCTTACTCATATATTCATTATAGCACAAAAAAAGTTAAGTACTAAACTTTACCATCACATTTTATACACATATGGAATAATTGTCTAATTTATAATATTATAAAAAGAAACAAAAGTTTCTTCTAAATGTTAATATGATGTAATAGAATTTTTATACCTAAGCTTATTAATACTAATCCTCCCATTGTCTTGGCATGCTTTTTAAATGTACTTCCTAAAATATTGCCAACTTTCAAACCAATCAAAGTAGTTATAAATGTCGTCAAAAAGTTGATTATTATTGTCAGAGGCAGAGAAATATGCAATAAAGAATACGTAATACCTACTGTAAAGGCATCTATAGTAACCGCGATAGATATTATAATTAAAGCATATATATTCATATAATTTAACTGTTCTTCATTATCTCTATCTTTAATCATTTTAACTCCTAATATAAAAAGTACTAGAAAGGATATAAAATGATCTATTGATGCTAATATCCCACTTAAAATATTCGTTAAGGTATATCCGATAACGGGCATCATACTTTGAAATATAGAAAAAATGCTTGCAATAAGTAAAGCATTTTTCAATTTTATTCTTTTTAAATCAATACCAATAGAAACGGCCGCAGCACATGAATCAGCAGATAATGCCAATCCTAAGACAAGTAATTCAAAGACATTCATAAGCATCTCCTTAATTACCACATATTTGTTAAATTTCCATCCTCTTTATAAACATCATCCATTAAAATAAATTGTAGCCAATCACTCTTTAAAAGCTCAGACTCTGTCATAGTTAAAACGTGAATATCATTAGTTAGCGATTCAGCAATGTAATAATGTTCTTCATCCATACCTATCAGTATGCCAATATGACCATACATGCTCAATAAATCTCCAACCTTGACGCGTTTGCTAGCTAAATTATCTTTTGTTATTTTGAGTTTTTCACCCAAATCATCAAGGTCCGTATCGCGATCGAGATTAATTCCAGCTCCCCCATCTCCTACATCAAATCCCGCATTATATAGAGCCCATGAAACATAGCCACTGCAATCTAGACCATTCGGACTTTTTCGCTTAGTGATTTTCGAGTACATTGAACATCCCCACATCTTTGGACCATATGCACTCTTAGTTAAATCATCATACTTATTCTTACTTAAATAAAGCCCTTTATGATAATATCTTCCTTCGCCATCGACATATGTTCTTCCTCCAGCCGTTATAAGTCGCCCATTTTCATAAAAATAATGAATGCGATAGGGAAACTCTAAAGCGAGAAATCTTGCCGCCGCAACAGCACCTGCTCGCGTATTCATCCCCGCTTCATGAATGCGATATTCTAGCAACGTATCGAGCAACTCTGCCTCTTCTTGAGTATATTGTTCACATTTTAAAAATTGTTTCTTATTATTTATCTCAGGCAAAATTATCAAATCAGTAACTGTCACATTGATACTCTTATTAACATTTCTTTTAGATGCCGTAATAGTTACCGTTCCTGGACTTTTTCCCGTAATTACCCCTTGTTCAACAGTTGCTATAGATTCATCACTAGACGACCAACTTAAATCCTCGGGACTAAATTCAATAGTTATCTTTTCATCCCTTGCTAAATATATATTCTCCCGACTCAAAGTTATGACTACCTTTTCCCTTAAACTAGGCAATGTTATTTTTCCCAACTCATCTTTTTTAGGCCAAACAAAATATAAACCTAACATTACCAAAATAAAACATATCATCAAGAATAATATTTTAACTTTTTTCTTCAATCTATATTTCCTTTTTTGTTTTGCCATAGCTTTATTCACCTGTCTAAATTATATCATAAGAAAAGTCACTAATTGTGACTTTTTTCATATTTGACATCCAATGTTGGTAATTTAAATTCCATATCTTTTTTATATCCTGTAATATTTTTTAAATTTTGAATTTCCTTTACTAGTATATAATAATTAAAACCACTTATCGAAGTCGTAACAACTGATAGAGAAAAGGCAATAATAGATAATAAAAAGAATAAATAAAAACCGGTAAAAAAAGAAAGTGGAACGATAATACCACATCCTAGTAAAAGAATGATATTGATAATTAGAACCATTAACCTTTCATTGCTATGTGCTTCATATTCATCTATACGCGATGCTATTTCTACTTTATTTTTCACAATAGCTTGATTTACTTTTTTCATATTAGTTTTATTATTTTTAACAAGGCGATAATTTCCATCACTGGCGATAATCTTAATATGTTCATCTTCAATTTTATAATCAACAACATATTTTTTAAAATAATGATTAAATAGACTTTTTTTCTTTAATTCTACTTTTCCAAATATTTCTTTAATATTTTTCTTCATATTATCTCCCCCATAAATGTCATATATAATACCACATTTTACCAATTTGTGCAATTACCTTATATTGTATTCAATATCAAATAAAATATGTTATAATAATTGACAATTATACAGGTGATTTTATGGATACAGATATTAATTATATTATAAAAAAGACCAATATCTTACTCGTTGAAGTTAAATGTTTTACTCATCTTGCAGGAATTAACCTTATAGAAGAAGAATTAGGTGAAGAGGATATTTTTCGCAAAATTCTATTTTATGATCACATGTTCATTGATTTAGAAACAGGAGATATTTTAGAAGAATTGTGGGACAAAGATGGCAATATCAAAAGGCCCGTATATGCCAATACTCGATATATCACTCAAACCTATCTTTATCCCAATGTTACAGATGAAGATTTACTAAAAGCTGCTAATCTATATGAAGCAACTATAAGAAAAAAGAAACTATTAGAAGAAAAGAAATTGATCAAATTTCCTCAAAGGAGGATATATTAAAACGGAGAATTAATATTCTCCGTTTATTGTTCTTAAGTATTTACCGTAACTACTATTCTCTTTACAAGCAACTTTTGATGCTTCACGTTTTAAAATGTTAAAAATATCTTCAGCATAATCAGTTAATTCTGTTAGATGAGATGATGTTGTTATATTAATGACACCTTCTCCACGATCAATGCGGCTTTTAGAAAATCTCTTAAGTATATTTTTCTCAATCTCTTTAGGAGGTATTTCGCGATAATAACTCAACATCTCGCTAGATGAAAATTTAGCATTAAAGCCACTTAAAGATGCCTTAAAACTTGGCTCTTCACCTAATACTCCGCAAGTATACTTAAAAGATGTATCCGGAATATTGACTTCGTATGTTGATTCTAAGTCAAAATCAACATTATCGGAAAATTCAGGTCCGACAATTCCCTTTGGTGCTACTACGGTATTAGTAATTACGTCTGGACCTAAAGTAAGGCTGAATATATGTTTAGCTTCCTCAACACAAGGGTTTCCTTTTTCATCATTAGGAATTTGATATGCATCTAGACCATCATTGCGGTAATTAATTTTATAACTAGAACCAAAAATGGTCGTAATGAGCATTCCATCTTTCTTAATAGCATCAATATCTTCACCTTTAAACTTAGTTAATAATACGTCTATTTCTCTATCAAACCTTGTTTTTCCCAAAGTCTGCACTAAATTTTCCCTAAGAAAATACTTTAAAAGGCGTTGATAAGGACCGCTCAAATTGGGCATCCTCTTGTTAATTTCTTTAGATAATTTATCCAACAAATCTATATATCCCAACTCTTCTAAATTTTTTTTATCATCAATTGTACTCATAATTTTTTATGTCTTCCTTTCGTTGTGATACTTATTATAATACTTTAAAGAAATTTTTAATAGTCTTTTCATTCTTTTTTGTCAATATATTGTAAAATTTTGTCATATTTTTCGGGAATGTATGTTTTTGTGCTTTCAATTAAATCTTCTGGCATTCCATATAGGCTTTCTGCCATAGCTCCGACAATGGAACAATTAGTATCTGTATCTCCTCCTAAGGATAAAGTTAATCTAATGGCATCCTCAAAATTATTGGTATTGAAAATGGCATATAGACATATTGGCATCGTCTCATCGCATGTTCTATTAAATCGCATATTTTTTCGCAATTCATCTAAACTAAATCCATACTCATAAGGATAATATAAATCTATTATTTTTTTAATTTTATCCTTTGGACAATTATTCTCAGCAAAGAAGATAAACATTCCTAGACAAAGACTCGCTTTAATACTAGAATTAGAATCATGAGTTGGTACTGTAGCATTTATGCAATCATTTATCATTTGAACAGACGATAGCAAAATATTAGATATCCCAGAAATGCGTGCTATTGCTCCATTCCCACTTGACCTACCTCGCATATTTCCACGAGCACATCTTACCATATTATTAGAAAAATAATTTTTAAAATAGTTTTCTCGTTTTAAATCGGCACAGTTGTCGAGAATATATTTGCGAAGATTTGTCGAATAATTGATTCCCTTAATAGTTGCCTCTCTAACAGCAACAACTAACATTGTTTCTGCCCCATAAAAAGAATTAGTTTTCAGCAGTTTATCCTCTTCTGCCACCTTTTTCATTAACTTAGCATCATGTTTAAGATATTCTCTATAGACATATAATGAACCAATTAAATCACCATATACTGCTCCATACATACATTCACCTCTTTAAATTATTATATAAGTTCCCATTACATCATATTAAAAATAGAAAAAAATAGACGCCAAAATGGTCTATTCTTCATTTATTAATTTGTCTAAAACTGCATTTATCATCTTGCGAACAGCATCGTCACTATACTTCTTTGCCAATTCAATAGCTTCATTTATAACAACCAAGTCCGGAGTATCTGTATATTTTATCTCATAAATGCCCATGCGCAAAATTTGACGGCCCATAGAATCGAGGCGAGCAATAGTCCAATTGCTCAAATATTCATTGCCAATTTCATCTAATGTATCACGATACGTAATAACACCGTAAACCATATCCTTGACAAATTCATTTTCTATCTCGGTATTTTCTTTGATAACATCATCAATGTTATACTCAATCTTATTTTGCATATATAAATCTATTTGATAAAGAATCGTCATTACCTTTTCTCTAAGTTCACTTCTTGTAATCGCCATTTTTTTGCCTTCCTTCATAAATTTATTCTATCATATTTAAACTCTTTATTAAATATTTTTATTGTACCCTAACAACTTTTGTACCTGAAACAATATCATTTAAACATTTGTTATCTCTGTTTTTGATATAAATGATGATATTGGCTATCTCGACAATTGTAGATAGCACCATTAAACCAGTAAACGCTAAAACATAAGTCCTGCTAGCCTTCATACTAATCGTCAACATTAAACTTGAAAAAGCCATAATATTCATCCCCATAAAGAAACTTGAACCATTAGTTATCGTTCGCTTCAATAAACCGCCCATTCCAACTTTAGAGTCATCCTCTTTAACTATCTTTATGCTCATTAGTTTTTTTCCTAAAGTCTGTCCTCCTGTAAAATAAGCAAAAATAACAAAATAACCAAAATAGAAAATAATATACCACATATTAACGTAAATTTGCGTATGTTCATAATCATACATCTTATCTTGAATATTATTGATAAACTCCTCTATTTCATCCTCATTACTTAAACTCCTATAATCGTTTAATACTTCATTGTAAGCTTTTGTGGCATCATCTACATCATTCATATAGGGATTGATGTAATCTACATTAGTAATGCAAATAGTTAAGATACTTACTAAAAACAGATCGATACAAAAAGCTATTAATCTCTTTATTTTAAACATTTTTTATCACCATATATATAATATCATAAAAATTATTTTTTTTCTTCTATATTAACAAACTTTCAGTTTTTCGTGCATTTTCTTTTCTTTAATGCATAAAAAAAGGTGAATTATTCACTGAAGTTGTAATATAAAAGTGTACACAAAAAAAGTGTATGCTTTTATTTTTGATA
>CAJTKV010000068.1 GCA_910577075.1 uncultured Bacilli bacterium | reverse complement strand
TCAAAAATAAAAGCATACACTTTTTTTGTGTACACTTTTATATTACAACTTCACACTTGGCTTACTAAAAGAATAATGTAACTATATCATGCCATGTAATATACAACATAAGTAACATTATTAGCATAAAACCAATTGTATGGAAATATCCCTCTATTTTAGGATCAACTTTCTTACCAGTTATAGCTTCTATGCCTATAAATAATACTCGTCCACCATCAAAAGCTGGGAATGGCAATATATTGATAATGCCTAAATTAATCGATAAGTATGCTGCTAAATAGAGAATATTTGATAATCCATAAGCGGCAACCGTATTGACAACAGTATACATTCCAACAGGTCCAGATAGGGCATCTAATCCTAGTTTACCAGTAAATAGAGAACCTAAAATTAGGAATAGCGTTGAAACTAAACTGCCAAATTTCTTATAGGCATAATCTAAAGCATTCATAAATCCATGTTTTATTTCTGTTTCAGCTCCTATGCCAATTAATTTTGAAGTAACTACTTCATCTTTATTTAATTTTTTCTCTTCAATAATTTTATCTAAAGTATGCTCTTCTGTAATCTTGATATTCTCATCATCTAAAACCACATATTCATCGGGAATTATCTTATATTTTTCTTCTTTTCCATCTTTATGTCTTATGACATATTCATAATAATCATTATTACCTTTTAAACTAGTTATAACCGATAATTTATCCCAAGTAGATACTTTATACCCATTACATTCTATAATCTTATCTCCAACGCTTACGCCTGCCTTGGCTGCTGGTGAATCTGCTTCAACATAGCCAATATAACTTGCTTGTTCATTTGATCCCCAAATAAATGATATGAAGAATAAAAGCAAGAATGCCGTAATAAAATTCATCGTAACACCAGCTACTAGTATTGCTACTCTCTTAAGTTTGCCCTTATTACACATAAATTTATCTTTTGGTAAACTACTATCATCTTCGCCTTCTTCACCAGCCAAAGAACAATATCCCCCAATAGGTAATGCCCTTAAATTATACTCGGTTGGATCATTTTTCCTTTTAAAGCCCAAAACTTTTGGTCCCATACCTAAGGCAAACTCATAGATATGAACGCCACACAATTTTCCTATTATAAAATGTCCAAATTCGTGAACAAAAATTAATGCCGTTAATATTAATAACAATACGACAATATTCCAAATAACTGTATTTGGAAAAAAGACAATAATAACAATAATAGCCGCGATAATAAGCAATAGTTCAATAGCGCTTTTTACAGGATTTTCTTCCCTTTTTTCCTCTTTGACAATATTCGCTTCTTTTTCACTATTTTCTAATACAATATCTCTTTCTTCCTTTATTTCTTCTTTTTTATTTGTCGTTTTCTTAGCAGGAGCTTTCTTAGTTGTAGTTTTTGTTGCTTTCACTACTTTTTCTTGGCTCTTTTTTTCTGTTGATTTTACTTCATCTTGTTTCTTTGTCATAATTTCCTCCTATAAAAATTGCATAATAAAGACAAATGCTATCAATATAAATATTATGCTATCTAATCGATCTAATATTCCTCCATGACCAGGAATTAAATTAGAATAATCTTTTATATCATTTTCGCGTTTAATCAAGCTAAAGAAGATGTCTCCTATTTGACCAACAATGCTCAATACAATTGTAATGATAATAACTGTTGTGAGTGGCGTCGTGCCAATCAATGTAACATAATAGGTAGTTCCAACAATGGTAGCTAAAAGTGTTCCCGTAATAGAACCCTCAATAGTTTTACCTGGACTAATCTTCGTTAATTTATGCTTGCCAATTAATTTTCCCCCAACTAAAGCAAAAATATCCGTTATACAAGCTACCAATATTATATATATGAATAATAGCATAGATTCATTATATAGCATGATAAATAAATTAAAAATTACACCTAAAAATATCGTTATAGAAGCTAAATAAAAGGCTTCATTAGTTCGATAATTATATTTATGTAATAACACCGTTGGTGCTAGTAAAAGAATAAATACTAGCGATAATGTCTCATAACTCAAGCCAAAGACAATGGAATAGCCATCAATATTGACAAATGTTAATAATAACATACATACTAAACCAACAATCTTCATAATTGGCGGTATCGTATAGTTTTTACGCACATCTAAGAGTTCTTTAAAGGCAATAATAGCTGCTACCGCAACACCGATATCAAAGGCTATTCCACCAAAATATATTAAAGCTCCCACTACTAGAGCAATTATTGCTCCACTTATTGTTCTCGTTTTCATAGTATTCTCCTATCTAGATGACCAACTACTTGGTAAATTCAAAGTCGTTTTAGGATTAATCAAGTGCGAACGCCATTTGCTATATCCAAAGTAATCTTTTTCATACCATCCCGTTGCCAAACTTAAATGCAAGTGACCACCAGTTGTACAACTGTCATATCCGCCTTTTTTCTTTGCCGTTGAACTTCCACCTGATAAGCCAATGACATCTTCCGTCGTAACAGCCTGACCTATCTTAACTTTTATTTTAAGTAAATGCATATAAGTTGATGTATACTTCTTCCCATTAACTATATGTTGAATATAGATCATATTTCCACCACAACTAGATTTTATTGTTAGTTTTGATACGGTTCCATTGGCAATAGGATAGACATTAGTTCCCTCTTTAATACCGATATCTGTTCCACTATGGAACGACTGTTTTTTCCCCGTAACCGGATGCGTTCTATAGCCAAATTGGGAAGTTATCGTTCCCTTGACTAAAGGCCTTCTAAATATTTTAGATGAGGCTACTTTCATACATTCACTTAAATCTTCATTTTCCTTACAACCAAGCTGTGTATAGTAATTAATTGAACTTTGTGTCGATGCTATTTCCGCCTTAATATCTGGTGTCATATCATCTAACTCATCTAATTTATTTCCCAATTTTTGAATGTCACTAGCCAAACTATCTATTTGATTATTAAGTTCTTTTTCTTTATTGGCTAAATCCACTTTTAATTGCGAATTATATTCAATTTTATCTTTCCATGAAGATATTAAATCCTCCTGATAATCCATCAATTGTTCCATAATTGCATAGCGATAGACCAAATCTTCATAACTTGAAGCTTGGAATATATATTCAAGATAGACATTATCTCCCTTGGCAACTTGATATGATTGAACTAATTTTTCTAAAGTCTCTTTTCCCGATGCTATCTCATCTTCCAATTTGGCAGATTCATTCGTAGCATCGATAACCTTTTGCTGATTAGCCTCTATCTGTGTTTCTTTCTTGGTTATATTATTTTTAGCACTATTAATTTCATTTTTAGTCAAATTTTGCTGTTTTTGATTATCAGACAGTTGTTTTTTTAAACTCGCAAGTTCCTGTCTCAATTCTGCTAATGTCGTTGCCTTTTTGGCATAGGTATTCATTGGCAATACGAGAGCAATAGAACTGAGTATGATAATCCATTTTAATCCCTTTTTCATCATATCTTCAAATATCTCCTTACAGCACGTGTTGAACCAAACATACCAACTATTCCTCCAACAATCATTATAACTAGACTAGTTAAATAGATTATTTCGCTTGGTTTTACTAAGACTATCAAATCCGTAAATAATTTTCCACCTACAAAATCAAATAGGAAGGTATACCCATAGATTGTAAGCAATACGGGCACCAAAGAGCCAATTACTCCTAAGACAAATCCTTCAATCAAAAATGGCATCTTTATAACTATATTGCTTGTTCCAACGAGACGCATAATATTGATTTCCTGTCTTCTTGAAAAAATGGTTATTTTAATAGTATTGCTAATTAAAAATGCTGTTACTAATATTAAAGCTACTACTGCCACTATACAAGCATTCTTAACGACATCAAACATTGATACAATTTTATTAACTAAATTTTCTCCATATTTTACGCGAGTTACAAATTCCATCTTTTCTATTTCTTTAGCTGTTTCTGTTAATTTCTTCACATCTTTTACTCGTATAACAAAAGTCGATTGTATTGGTGCTCCATCCAATATTTCAAGAATTTCTTTCATAGATTCATCCTTTTTTAAGGAAGATGTAATTTCATCCTGTGTATTGTATTCGGTCTTCTTAGCATCGACATTTGCAATAAAATTAATATCATTTTTTAAATTTTCAACATCACCTGATGTCGCCTTAGTATCGACAAAAACAACGATAGTCAATACATCTTCAATATCCTTTGTAATAGATCTAACATTATAAGTTATCAATAAGGCAATTGCTACTAATATCAAAGTAACTGCCGTACATGAAATCGAAGCCATACTTAAAGAAAAGTTACGAAATACGCTTTTAAAAGCATCTTTAATACTTTTACCTATTATTCTAAACATTCTCATTTTGAATATAACTTCCTTTCTTTTTATCCGATACAACTACGCCATTATGTAAGCATACGACTCTTTTTTTCATGCGATTAACTATCTCTTTATCATGTGTGGCCATAATAATCGTCGAACCAAGTTCTTTATTTATATTTTCAATTACTTTCATAATCTCTTTGCTCATTTTAGGATCTAAGTCTCCTGTTGGCTCATCACATATAATTAACTTAGGTTCATTCACAATAGCACGGGCGATACAAACTCTCTGCTGTTCTCCACCACTTAATTGATCGGGATAACTTCTTATTTTATCCTTAAGTCCAACGCGCTCCAAAGCTTTTAGGACTTTTTCGCGAATTTCTGAAGATTTCATACCATAGCTTTCTAATGGATAAGCTATATTTTCATAAACGTTAAGTTTAGGAAGAAGTTTAAAATCTTGAAATACAACGCCTATTTTACGACGCAATTTATAGACATTGCCATTTTTTAGTTTTCCAACATTAATACCTCCGACATTTACTGTTCCCTTTGTCGGTTTTTCTTCGCGATATAATAATTTCGTCAATGTACTTTTTCCCGAACCACTTTGTCCGATAATAAAGACAAATTCTCCACGTGCTATGGATAAATTTACATCAGCCAAAGCAGATATTCCATTTTTATAAACTTTGAATATATTTTTAAATTCTATGAATTCCATATAATCACCCTACATAAACATTATAACATAAGTAAAACTAGAATAATATGAAAATTGGAAGAATATGTCAAATAAAAAGACCACATATTTGGTCTTTTAGCGTCTTGGTCCCCCGCCACCTTGCTGTGGTCCCCTCGGTCCTGGTCCCATTGGTCGAGGTCCCATCATTCCGGCCCCTGGCAAATGAGCTGCATGATCATCAAGTCCATAATCATGCATAGCACTATCTAGCATATTCATATGCGCAATGCGATCATAGTAAGCTCTATTTTGTGCATCTCTCTTAGCACGACTAGCACGTGCCTTTTCAATCTTATGCATATCTGAATCTGACATCTGTTCTGTAGGACGAGCATAACGGGGTTTATTAATTTCATCATAAACCTCCTTAGCCTCTGTCGCCTTTGCCACAAGTCCATCTAAATAGCGATCTTGATCGACATTATGTTGCTGACGCATTCTAACATAATTGTTAAATTCCCTCATAGCTTCAGCATTATTTTTATCTAAAGGTATAAAATTGCCATTGGCATCTTTTTCAATTTCAATATTGATAAAACCATTTAAAGGATTATCTTGAAGATTAGCAGAATCTCCAACAAAGTCAAATTGTCTTCCTGATAATACCTCTCTTTTTGGAACATATCCGCTATAGATATCATTACTTCCAGGAGTTCTCAAAAGATATGAATTTTTATCATATAAATGTCCGTTTTTATCTGTTTTTGGACCAATTGGTACATTATTTACGCCATATACTCTTGGTTGAAATAGATAAATTGTATCTTTTGCTGGCTCTCCTCCATTGGGATTTTGGATGTAAACTGTGCCTTTTAAAATAATATCTTTAGACATATCAAAGGTATTTATTTCATTGATATTAACGTTTTTAACATCTCCTGTCTTAGTATTTCTAAAAGATGTCGTACGTCTTTTTTCAATTGATCTTTGTAAATCTCTCGTTTTCTTCAATTTAGCTTGATATTTTTTATCATGTCGTTGGCGATATTCCCTTTTCTTTTTTATAGTTTTTTTTATTTTTTTAACGCCTTGCATTGCTCCATAAAGAGCCAATTTGCCCAGAAAAGGAGCAGCAGCTAACGTTACTACACCAATTACGACGACTGTCACAGGATCCATAATCATCCCTCCTATTTCAATAATAATACATTTACATTTTATAGTCAAATAAATCGGCATATGTTAATTTAAATGTGAAGTGCAACAAAGTTGCATTGAAAAAGACATATGA
>CAJTKV010000067.1 GCA_910577075.1 uncultured Bacilli bacterium | reverse complement strand
CGTCTTGCTTATTCATGCCATCTAATTCTCCGGAATTAACATGAATTCCATCTTCGACGTAGGCACATTCGCCATTAAGAACACGTTCAGCATCATATCTATGAGCTTCCGTTGTAAGAGTTGACATTAACTTATCTTTATCAACCCATAATACATCGGCAATTTTCTTTTCCTCTTCACTTCTCTCTTGAAGTTCTAAACTGTTTAAATGTCCAACAATAGTGTGACAAGTAATATGTCTATTAACATCCTTATGAGCTGCATAGAAATTATCATAATAGATGAATTCTAATTCTGAATCAATCGCAATATCTGTATAACCTGTTTCCTCTATTACTTCTCTAATACCGGCAGAAGTAGCATCTTCGCCATCTTCAATACCACCCATAACAAAGGTAAACCAATTGAATTTTTTATTATTAACAAGCAAATATTTATCTTCACTTGGATGTTTAATTACGACATTGACAACCGCACGATCGGTCATTTTCTTATCTGGTCTTATAGCATTATCGCCAGTTCCAACGATATTCTTGGCAATAACTTGTCTAATTGGTATATTAAACTTCTTAGCGAACTCATAATCTCGTTCATCGTGAGCGGGAACAGCCATAATAGCACCAGTTCCATAGCTTGCCAAAACGTAATCACTGATATATATTGGAATTTTTTCGCCATTTACAGGATTTATGGCATAAGCTCCCGTAAATACACCAGTCTTATCCTTATTAAGTTCGGTTCTTTCCATGTCATTCTTTAAGGCACATTCGGCCTTATAAGCAGCCACTTCATCCTTATGCTCTTTAGTGGTTATTTCATCAACATATTCATGTTCTGGGGCAAGGACACAGTAAGTTGCTCCGTAAAGAGTATCACAGCGCGTTGTAAATACCGTAAATTCCTTATCATGACCATCAATCTTAAAATTAACGTGAGCTCCTACAGACTTGCCAATCCAATTGATCTGTCCAAGTTTAACCTTATCGGCAAAATTCGTATCATCTAATCCCGTAAGTAAATCTTCTGCATAATCACTCATGCGAAGCATCCATTGACTCTTTTCCTTTTGAACAACCTGACTTCCACATTGTTCACAAACACCACCGGCAGCATCTTCATTGGATAAAACACTCTTACATTGTGGACACCAATTTACAGGAATAGTGTCTTTATAAGCCATACCATGTTTATAAAACTGTAGAAATTGCCACTGAGTCCATTTATAATACTCGGGATCAGTAGTTGAAAACTCACGACTCCAATCAAAATTTGTCCCTTAAATGTCTTAACATTTTCCTTAACGGCTTCTTTAGGATGAATATGATTTCTTATGGCGTATCTCTCTGCTGGTGCTCCAAAGGCATCCCATCCCATTGGAAATAAGACATTATATCCTTGCATTCTCTTCATACGGGCTATGGCATCTTGAGCCGTATAACTTCTTACATGTCCAACATGCAATCCCGAACCACTTGGATAGGGAAACTCTACTAATATATAATAAGGATTTTTACCTTCGCTTTTAACTTCAAAAGTTTTATCCTTATCCCAAAAATCTTGCCATTTTTTTTCTACTTTTATTGTATCCATTTTACTTTTTCCAACCTTTCTTTACTAATATATAACCAAGTAAGTTATATAGACTTATCAATAAAACAACAAATACAATTAATGATATTAACATCATCAAATAATAATTTACCTCTAATACCAACATTAAAAAAATTGGTACAGATAATATAAAACTATTAACAACAATTATGAGTTTGGATAGTGTTCTAACTCGCATTCTATTCATATCTAAATTATATTTTCTTACGATAAATTGAAAACTCTTTGTCGTTCCCAAACCATTTTTCTTATCCTTAATTAAAAATTCAAAGATATAAAGTATAAGTATCAGGACAACTAACACCATAAAATAAGTAACTATATTTTCTATTACAATATCCATTATGACCTCCTTATAATAAAAAAATTCTCCATCCAAAGGACGAAGAATCGTGGTACCACCTTAATTTTTTCTCTATTTGACGATAAAGGATCAAACCTAACACATCCGAAAACAAGTTCATAGATTATTCATCATGCCTATTTTCACCATCCATAGGCTCTCTAAAATGACTTTCATCTACTACTACTTTTTCTTCATCTGCTTGTGAGTATTATACTAAACTTCCGCTAGATATTCAAGTAATTTAATGAATAAATTTATATATTTTTGATTAACTCCTAGTTTCTTTAGTTTGCGAACTTCAATACGTTTTTGCTTGATTGGAACATCACTTAATAACACTTCGCCAATGACATTTTTTATCTTTGTCGCAAGAGGCAAATCATTTAAAATGGATTCAATATCATCATTGACAAGTCTTAAAGCATCGATTTCGATATCCTTACCCTTACAATTGACGGTTATTTGTTTCAAGGTTGAAAGCGGCGGCAATTCGACGACAAAGTCATTGTCATCGACATAGGTTGTAACACCTTTAACTTTTTCGTTACCAACATGAATTATGACATCATCGGGTTCTCGCGTATTTCTAAATCTTATTCGGTAAGCACGATGATCGGGAATTATACCACTTTTACCAGCAACAGGACGAATTATAACGGTAAAATTGTTCTGTTGATAAGTATAATCGATATTCGTAACAATATAGAATCCCTGTTCATGTAAAGAGGAAATTCCATCGTCTTCATATAATTCATAAGTACTACTTGCTCCGGGAAAAATATGCAATTCCATATTTTTAGGAGGATTGGTATCGTTCAAATTCTTTTCATCTAATATGGCCATAGGAATAATGGTTCCGCTTTTGGCAAATACGGGATAATCCTCTTGTTTATAGAAGGTCGTATATCTTTTCCCACCAGCATATCGTTTTCCATTAGTAAAGTCATACCATGTACCTTCGGGCAAGAATAATTTTAAGATTGTTCTTTCCATTAGTCTATCTCTCTTGGTCGTAATAGGCGCAACAAAAAGATTGGAACCAAAATAATATTCAGCTTTATATAAAGGTTCATCATATATCTCGGGATAACGATAATATAAAGGTTGTACTAATGGCAAACCAACTCTACTATAGCGGTAAGCTTCACTATAAAGATAAGGAATCAAGGCGTGTCTTAAGCGCATGTATTGGCTACATACAGATTGAGTTGTTATATCCCATCTCCAAGGTTCTCTTTTATAATATCTTCCCTCATCAGCAGATAGTCTTAAAATTGGCGAAAAACAGCCAAATTGAACAAATCTGGCAAATAACTCTCCATCTTCAATTCCACCAGTATATCCTCCGATATCGTTAGATATCCAAGAAAGACCAATGTTGGATGCCGTAGAGTTAAATGTTGGAAGCATTTCCAAATTTTTCCAACTTACCACCGTTTCACCTGTATAGTGTATGGGATAGCGGTGGGCAGCCACTAAGGCATTACGTGCTAGAGTTATTCCTCGCCTATTTGTTATCTGTTTAAAATCATCAAAGTGATAATGCGTTAAAGCTCTTAAATTAACTAAATCATTTACATTATCATAATCAACCCAGAAGAAATCGACACCATAGTTCATTAAAGGGTGAATTAAATAGTCAAAATAGGCACTTAAAACATTTTTATTAAAGACATTAAAAGGAAGAATTCCATTCCCATCAAGTCCTGAAGCACTTTTAAAAGGTAAGTAATAATCTTCCGTTGGACTTATTCCTTCCATGGGATTCACTTTGACAGCGAGACGAATGTTCTTGCCATGTAAAAAGTCAGCAACTCTCTTGGGCTTTTTAAACAATTTTTCATCAAAAGATAAACCAGATTTTATCTTGGCATTTTGACGATGCCATTTATCGCCAAGCATAATTATAGATAAAGGAATCTTATATTTATTAAAATTGAAGACCAACTTTTCCAAATCTTTGGCATTATATTCAATATTTCTATTCCACCAAACACCAAGAGCATATCTTGGAATCAATGGCGGATATCCTGTTAAAGTAAAATAATCTTTTAGACATGCTCCAAAGTCGCGCCTATACATAAATACATATGTATCAATTCTCTTATCATTGCGTTTTCCTAGAGTTCCATCTTCATTAAAGATTAAGTTATGAGAATCATCTAATGAGACAAAGCCATCAGTACTGTATAAGCCTCTTCCATATTTAGCATGTCCCTCAGCACCATCTAAAGAAAATGCTGTTCCACCAAAATTTCTGACTTCAGGATGATTAAAAAACCAATATTTATCCGTATTATTTAAATCAATTCTTAAATATTGATCTGGACTGACTTTTGAACCCACAAAGGGCATCTCTTTTTGATATGTTAAAGTAAAATAATTTGTCTTAATAGTGACAAATTTGCCGTCCTCTTTTTTCTCAAATTTAACCTTGGGAAAATTACGATTCATAACAAGTTCTGTTGGACGATCTTCAAATAGACCTGTTTCAGAATATTCAAGACGCACAAGTATCTCAGAAAGAACTGTAATACGATATTTACTTCCCCTTACAATATTTTCTGTCTTAGGTAAAATTTTACTATAATCCATTTTAAAATGACTTTGTAATTCTCCCATATATGACACCCTTTTTCCTATTATTAATTTTATCATAAACTTAGCATTAATAAAAGTTAAAAATTTGCACCAATTATAAAATAATATGTTATAATATAAAACATTTAAAGGAAGTGAGATTTATGATTGATACTCATGCTCATATAAACTCCCGCGATATTCCCTATTTAAAAGAGGAAATAATTCGCATTAAAAATCTTGATTATTTAGATAAAGTTATTAATGTCGGACTTGATGAAGAGACGAACGAAGAAGTTTTAGCAATCAGTGGCAATTGTGATAAATTCTATTGTGCCTTGGGAATTCACCCATTAAAAGAAGGTCGCGTTGAAAGCATCGTGAAGCTATGTCAGTACAGTGACAATCGCGATCGCGTTGTGGCTATTGGTGAAACGGGAATTGATGATTCTGCAGATATCTATCCACAATTAGCAAAATTTATGGAAACTATAGAGATTGCCAATATGTTAAAACTTCCCATTATTATCCATGGAAATAATACCAATAGACAAATTCTCGATATCTTAAAAAAGCACCCTGCTCACTATGGTTTTGTCTTTCACTGTTTTCAACCGAATATGTTTATTTTAGAAGAAATTATTAGAAGGGATGGATTCATTTCAGTGGGCAAGCCTATAACGCGGGAAAACGCCAAAAAATCTTTAGAAGTTGTTAAAAATGTTCCTTTAGATAATTTACTTATCGAACTTGATTATCCTTATATGAGTGATAATCCTACAGAAGATGGCAGAGCGGTTTTCCGAAAAATTCAAGAACTTAGGGGTATGGAATATCCGGAATTAGAAAGAGCTTTAGATAAAAATGCCAAGAGATTATTTAAAAAATTGCAATAAAAAAAGACTTTCGTCTTTTTTATTTTAAAACAATACTTTTTTCAACGGGATCTTTCAAATACTTGCTTGAACCACTTTGTGAACAACCGCCTTTTTTAAGTCTCTCACTTAAAGTTTTAAATAAGGCGAATGCTTCATCAAAAGCTTCTTTCGAATATTCGAGTAAATCTTCATCTACGCTATAAACGCTATAATCAAGAACAAATGATTGATCGATTAATTCTGTTGCCACAGAGTCATCATCAAAGGCTCCCTCATAGGCTTTTTTAACAAGGTTAAAAGCCTCAAAACTGTCAAAGTCGCGACCTACGAATTCCTTTTGGCGACCATATACTTTTTTGCGCATATCATAATCAAGCCAAGCTCTGTGCTCTGATACATCGCGCTTTTCGCATAAGTTATATATGTGTAAGAGTCTATTGCCTAAAGCATATCCCTTTTCGGTAGAATGAATCGTACTTTTAAATAAAGGCAATTTATTAGCTTTATTAAAGTATTCATTATATCTTTTATTAGATAACTCTTCAATGAGTTTCCAAACCTCTACTCTATGCATTTGTGAACCATTTTGAGTATATTCTTGGAACATCTTTACGACAAGATCAAAATCAACTTCTTCTCCCTCGATTATTTTCGAAATAAGATTAAAGACTAAATCATAAGCAAAGCTGGCAACTCGTTTATCCTCACTATCACGCATAGAATATATATAACATAGACGATCAATATTTCGTTTAAACGTTTCATTTTTAATAAAATCTCTAATTTCATCCATTGACCAATTACCTAAGTTAAAATTACTCATTATCGAAAAAATGTCTTTCTTTTGCTGTTGAGAATAGCAATTATATTCGGATTTCATCAATTCCAAACGCAATCCTTCTCTTTTTAAAAATCCAGTATCTATTCCAATACTTCCTTTTCTTCTCATTTTTTTCCTCCCCTTTTAAGACAGTATTTTTGTCTTTGTTAGTTGTCGATTATAACATTATAAGAGTTAATTGTCAAATGAAAGGTCTTTTGTTAATTTAAATGTGAAGTGCAACAAAGTTGCATTGAAAAAGAC
>CAJTKV010000066.1 GCA_910577075.1 uncultured Bacilli bacterium | reverse complement strand
GTGAATAATACTTAATTTACTCTTTTGTTGCACTTGACTTTTTAATTTAGAAATAAATCGGCATAAATTGGACAAAAAAAAGAGTAATTTTTACTCTTTATTCTCCAACAAGTCAATATCCACCGAACTAATGCTTTCAAACTTTTTGCTAATTTTATCAGTAGTTGTATGAATATCCTTAACTTCTGTTGATACACTATCAATACTCTTAGATAATTTATCCCATCTCTCTTTATAGCGTTTAAACTCAATTCCCAATTTATTTAACTCTTCATGAATAACTTTTGTATATTTATCTCTTTCAATATTTTTTAATATCATACTAATAGTTGATAAAGTTGACATCAAGGTAGTTGGACCGCATATCCAAACCTTTTTAGAATAGGCATATTTTAAAATATCTGAGTGATACGCATTTATCTCGGCAAAAACAGCTTCTGCTGGCAAAAACATAATAGCCTCATCACTAGTAACAGACGGTATGATATATTTAGATGCAATAGCATCAATATGTTTTCTTACATCGGCTTTAAAAAGCTTTTCTGCCGTCTCTCTTTCGAGTTTTGTCTTTGTTTTATCCGTCATTCTTTCATAGTTTTCTAGAGGAAATTTTGAGTCAATACAAATCGTTCCCAACGGTTCAGGAGCAAAGAGAATAGCATCACTTATATTGCCATTTGGAAGTTTATATTGAACATCATAAATCCCTCTTTTTTCCCCAAAGATCGAAGTTAAAATATAATTTAAATTAACTTCACCAAATGTACCCCTAGTCTTTTTATCTGTAAGGACACTTTGAAGACTAATAATATCTTTAGATAAATCATCAATATTCTTCTGAGCTTCATCAATTTTCGTAAGACGCTCTAAAACACTATTGAATGTTTTATTAGTTTTCTCAAAATTTTGATCAATTTTTTCGTTTACTCTCTCATTAATTTGATTTAAACGTACATCTATTTTTTCATTTAATTTTTCAAAGTCCGTTAACAATTCTTTGGAAAATCCATAACGAAAATCGCTTATTTCTTTCGTTATATCATTCTTAAAATCACCTAACTCTTTTATTAATCCAATATCTTCCTTCTTTTGATTACTTTTAATTAAAATAATAATTAAAAATATAATTACTAATACAAGTAATCCAACTGTTACATATTCCATAATCCACTTCCTAATCTAATTTCAAACATTTATTGACAATCTTACTTACTATTAAAGCTCCTAATAAGAGAAGTAAAACTTTCGTTAAATATACTGGATGTGTTAGACACTCAATAAGCGTGGTGCCAATATATCCCCAAAAATATACCATCGTAAGCTTGCCAATCATAATTGCCGTAATGAATTTTTTTCTTGGCATATTAGAAAGACCAGCCGCAACATTTACAGCACTTGCTGGCGTAAAGGGAATTGCCACTAAGACTGCTAGCCCACTCAAGGACATATTATCAACATATTTCATAAATTTTTTAATTTTGACATTATCACTTTTCATAAAGTGTTTATAAAACCAATTTTTCACCTTTGACCTAAATAAAGTGAATGACAAAATACAACCTAAACACGTGAATATCCAACTTATGATAAAACCCACAAAACTGCCAAAAGTATAAAATATTAAAGTTATAAATACACACACAGGCAAAATAGGAAGAATTGATTCAACTGTTATTAATAAACAGCTGATAATTGCTCCCCATATACCCATACTCGTCAAAAAAGTTTCGGTCAACGTATCTATATTATTAAGTAAACTTTCGATACTACTATAAATTATATCCATACTTATCACTTACTACATTATATAATACATTTCTTTTTTTTTAAAGATTTAAATCACTTGTGTGACATTATATCCTTTTTGTTCTAAAGACATGACAACTTCTTTACTTTTTACCCCATGTCGACAAGTAAAATAATATTTTTGATGACGATTTAGATACTTCTCCGTATCATAAATTAATTTCTCATAAGGAATATATTCAATATCTAAATTTATTAAAACGCCATCTCCCTTATAATCTTCTTTTCTTATTCTTTTCATATTATATAATATGACACATTTATATTTTTAGTCACCAAAAAAACTCTTGTTTCAAGAGTTTTTAATCATCAAAGAAATCATCAAAGAAGGCATCATCGGAAACCTTATTGTTTGTTCCACTAGATGGCGCCATATTGGTCGCATTATTTTGCGGATTTTGAACATTATTATTAGGTTCCGTAACTGGGGCTTCTTTAGGTTTATTTTCTGCATCCTGCATCATATTGCTAGGTTGTATATTACCAATTTCCGTCCTAACAGGTTCAGCAGGCACAAAAGGTACACTTTGATTACTCATTGGATTTAAAGGATTGTTGTTGAAACTTGAATTAAACGCATCATTCATCGGCGGTTTAATCATTGGTTCATCAGGCAACACTGGTGCCTTCGTCTCTGTATCTATCGGATTTTCCACCATAATTGCTGGTTTTCCTGCTGGTAGTGGTGGTTCTTTCTGATTTACAAGATCAGCAAACGTCTCAATAGCATCTGTCTTACTCTCTAGCACTTGCTCTTTTTTATCTATAACTGGAGCCACAATTGGCGAAGTTTCCACAACCTCATCATTTCCTTGAATAACATCATGATTGAAGAATTTGCCTTCACTCTTAGATGGCGCACTTGGCATATTGAAAGGATTAAATCCTATCTCACTTGCTGGAGATTCTACGATGTTTTCCTTTGCTACAAAAGAATTGGCATTTATATTTAACTCTTCCTTCTTAGGTTGTTCATCTATTTTCTCTGGAGCCACAAAAGGATTCTTATTTTCTGCCGCTGGTGGTAGTTTCTCTGGAGATGAAATTGGCGTTTGAGAATTTAAAGGAACATTTTCTGTTAAAGGATTTGAAGGAGTCTCTTGCGCTATTTCAGGAGCTTTTGGCTGTGCTATTGGAGACACAGTTTCACCCTTTTTAGCCGCTTCCTCTGCCTTTTCTTGAGCTTCTAATTCAGCAATCTTAGCATCAATTCGCTTTACCAAATCATCGACATCAAAAGAAGGCATTCCCGCTTTTGGTGGACCACTCGGAGTTGGCGTACTAGTAATTGGAGCTGCTCCAGATGAGGTTGGTTTTACGCCTCCATTTCTCGCCGCCATAAATTCTTCAAACGTCGGTATTCGTGGTGGCATTCCAGCAGGACGATCTCCCGAATTATTTAGACCAGAACTCATTAGATTAGTAAAATCTGGCGTCGCCTTTTTAGGATCAAGAGAATCCATCATTTTGTTCTTTTTGCGCAATTTTACGTGTTCCTTAATATCAAATAACTGAATTTCTCTCTTCTCACGATGCGTAAATTCGGCTTTACCAAATTCTTTATCACCCCAGTCAATACTGTAAGCTGGTGCTAGCTTGGTTTTAAAAGGATGTAAACGCGTACGTATAATAATAACTTCATTCATTTTCATCTTCTGTAAGTCTGATACGCTTACTAATGGTTTACTTTCCGTTTTCTCATCCTTCTTAGATTTTACTTCTCCACATAATTTAGAAATTTCTTCCAATGCCGCTAACTCAGTTGTTAAAATATAGATTAAGTTACCACAGTTTGAACGAATAGTTTCGGCATCTTCTTTTCCATATACCTCATTTATTTGGGCAAAATTTTGGATAATAAATGTAAATCTAATTTGTCTTGAACGAGCTGCTGTTACCATTGTCGTAACATCTTTTAATGGTGGCATATTGGCAAACTCATCAAGAATGAAGTTCGTTCTTACCGGTAATTTTCCGCCACATTCCTGCGCTACATCAATTAGAGTTTCATAACATTGTTTAATAAAAATTGTCGCTAAGGCATGGTATGTCGTCTTTTCATCATGTATAACCATAAACACTGCTGTTTTTTCTTTACCAATATCACGCATGTTAAAATCTGAATACGAAAGCATTTCTGACAATTGTTCACGAGATGCAAATAGACGAATCTTTTGACGGAATACAGCTAAAATACCTCCTTTAGTCTCATTAGGAGAATTAATCGTATTACTAGCGAATGTATAAGCACTTGAAGATTCACCCTTTAAAGTAAAGTATTCTTTAATATAATTTGAACCAGCTCCAAACTTTTCCTCTCCAACAGTTGTCATGTAACTGATTGCATTCAAGTTTACTTGCTCTTCTTTAGCATCCTCAAGTAATCCCAAAGTACAACCTGAGAAGTAGTCGCTGGCACTTTTCTCCCAGAATGGATCACTAGCTTTTTTATCTTGTAAAATATTTAAAGCAACGTCATCGACAAGCTCAATTGCCTTATCAACATTACCATCTTTATATAATCTATATGGTAAAGTTAAAGGATTCCAAGCATTACCAAGCTCTGGGCTACGAAAATTTAAAACAATTATTTTATATCCACGAGCCTTCAATAATTCGGCATGATTTTTATAAATTTCACCCTTAGGATCAGTAAAAACCATACTTTCTCCGTGTTTACATAGACTATATGTTAATGGGTCAACAACAGCTGTTGTCTTACCTGATCCAGTAGCACCTATAACCAATGTATGGTTTTCCGAATCATCTACCCACATACTTTTTCCATCATTAATTAAAACGACTCCACCTGCACTAGCTTCATCGCCCTTAACATCTACGCGGAATACTTTAAATGCCTTCTTCATCTCTTTTTCTTTTAACCATCTTGAATAGCCTTTTTCTTCCTTTTCTCCAAAGGAAATACCAAATCCAAAACCTTTTTCATGTTCAAATATTGATGATGATACACTGAAAAATATTCCAACAATAACAGAAAAGAAAACTAATAAAGTTGCAAATATATACTTAGGCGAAAATGCCTCTATAGGATTAAATCCATAGAATACTCCATCATTCATAAGCGCTAATACGTTTAAAACGGCAATTGCACTGAAGTACAATAGGAAAACACAAAATATGCCAAAGATAATCATATCTTTAGGTTTTACCTTAAATTTCATATTAGCCCTTCTTTCTCTTTAGTTATTATAATATATTTAGTACTTTTTTTCTACTATTATTTATTGGCATTGGCAATTTTGATGCCAACTATAACCCCACCAACAATAATTACTGCTATAACGACAAGTAAAACTATAAGATAAACACTTTTTCTTTTTTGCTGTCCTTGTTTTTTATTTTCTTCTTGTTTTTCCTTTTCTATTTGCTTAATCTCCTTTTCGCTCAATGTCGTTGTCGTTGGTTCAGATGAAGTTATTACAACAGGATCATTATTACTCGTCGTTGGAGTACTCGTCGTAGAACTACTAGAATCAGGAATTTTATTAGTCGTATTATTACTCGTCGTTGGTAAATTCATAGGATCAAGTCCTAACACCTCAGCAATATAATCATTAGATATATCCACTTTTTTTCGATTTGGATCTTTGATTACTTTTTTTACCAAAATGGAGACGACCGTCTCTTCATCACTTACTCTAGTAATAGTTTCCTCATAGTCATAATCAACTGTATAGTCACGACTTACAGTTATAGATGCTATATCAACATTGCCTTGAGGAATATTATTTAACTCTAGATGAAAATTGTCCTTATGTTCTAAAACTATTTCATAATCTTTTCTATTGGCATCATCCATCATGATAAATATTTTATCAATTTTATTAATATCTATTTGTTCTTCAAAACTAGTATTAAAAATTACTTTCATATTTCCCTCTGCTTTCACTCCTGGTATGATAAGGAGCATCATAAAAGTAATTATTAATAATATTTTTTTCTTCATCTCCATCACTCTCTTACCCTGTATATCTTAAAAATATCGTAAATTTTTTATATTTACTGTTAATAACTCCTTGTTTAGCAAATACCGGTATGATTAGTTTCATTTAATCTAGAACCTTCAAACTTTAAGCCGATATCCCCAGGTTGTAATTCTGATTCCTGAATAACCTGAAATCTCTTTCCCATAAGATCGGATATGGAACTAGTTGTTAAATATCCAGGATTCGTGCCATAAGCCGTCCATAAACACCATTGAACAAATCCTGCACAGTCAAGTCCTTTATCCGGAAATCCGTCATATCCTGGTCCCGATGGATGACCTCCCCAATTATAACTTCTTCCTAAAGCTGAAGCTGCTGCTATGACAATTTTTCTTTGGTCTTCTGATAGCGAATCATAATCTTCCACCAAATCAGTCATTATTTCATAGGCATCGTTTCCTCCAAAGAGATCGCCAAAAAAATCACCAACGGCATCAAAAAATTCACCAATTTTTTCCGTCAAATCCATTATTCCTCCAGCAATAGGAGAAATTATGCCGATGATTAAAACTATAAATAATAATCCACCAGCAGCACTGGCAATAATAATTGGCAACATTTTCTTAACGGCATGATTTTGCATCTTCTTTTTATCTTTAACAAGATCTTTGCCTTTTTCAATAGCTCCACCAATATCGCCGTTTTTTATATCTCCGACCATATCCATGGCATCAGTAGCTGCATCAATTACTCCAGCATCATCGAGGGCATCTGCTACTTGTTTAACACCAGGTGTTTTTTCCGCAACATCACTGACAAC
>CAJTKV010000065.1:6884-7161 GCA_910577075.1 uncultured Bacilli bacterium | reverse complement strand
AGGGATATTTTTTATTCCCCTATTGGGAACAATATCCTTTTCCATACGATTATGCGTACCTATATAGATAAATTCACTATCAGGTTCCATCTCTTTTATTTTATCTAAAATTGCTAAGGCCGGATAAATGTGTCCCCCCGTACCACCAGCGGTAATTATTACACGCATACATTTCACCTCTATTACAATTATATAATAAAATTCGCATTTCTTTAACCGATTTACTAAACAAAGTGTAAAGTCTAATTTTATTTTTTCAATAAACAGGTGTTCTTCC
>CAJTKV010000065.1:0-6874 GCA_910577075.1 uncultured Bacilli bacterium | reverse complement strand
TTATTTTTACAAAGAAAAAAGGCTTGAATAAGCCTAATAGATTTTTACTTGTACTGCTTCCTCACCTTTTGTCGATAAAATTTGTTCAACAATGGCATCATATTGATCTTTTTCTGCTGCTATTTGTTCTTCATAATGTTTTAAATAAACGGCTTCATAAATGGCATAATAATCTCCTAATTCATCGACCTTTTGTTGAGCACGATTTCTTCTCGTATCATATGTAATTTTTGAACCATAATCTTCTCCGAAATAAAGATGAACAGGTAAATTATCTTCCAAATAGTTAAACTGATTATCGATGTACATACTAGGATTAAATTTAATATTTTCATCATCGATAGATACAAAATGCCCCCAGACATCTCTTAAAAATACAGTTTTATTTGTTGGATCATATAAGAAGACTTTTTTGCCATCTCTAACAAAAGTTACGGCATGAGGGTTTTCATCGCTTGGTACATCACTATAGACGTGACCATATAATACACCGCTTTCATATCCTAAACTATCAAAAACTTTAAATAAATTAAAAGCTTGGTTGCGACAAACTCCTTCGCCTAAAACGACGGAAATTCCCATATTACCTATCGGTTCAAAATCAGAAGTTCCATAATTGAATTCATCACCTAAAGATATCCAACCATTTTCCTCCATATTTTTATACGCCACAAAGACTTCCATTGACGAATTGTTCATATCGGAGTTTTTTATTGCTTGAGCAATAAGCTCAATATATTTATTATAGGCATCATAAGCCTCTTTAAAAACTTCATTATTTATCAATGTTGCTGTTTCATGATATTCTTTTGAGTTTTCAACTGCATTTGCTTCCTCTATGGTATGACCGATGAAAAAGGAAGATGTAAGAACGACAAAGCCACTTGCGACAATTCCACCAATAGTTTTAGAATAATCATACCAATGAATTTTATTTTTAGCCATTAAAAATACCCCCTGTATCGAGGATATATTATAGCATAAGGGCATATTGTTGTCAAAATCACTTCTCTAAGTAATAGGCATAGTATTCATCGTAGGTTATGCCTTCTTCATAGACTTTTGTTGCAAGTTCTACTCCCACATAGCGATAATGCCATGATTCATAGTTATAGCCAGTTAATTTTTGTTGACCTTCGGGATAACGCAAAATAAAGCCATACTTATGTGCATTTTTAATGAGCCAAGCATAGGTTTTCGAATCTTTAAAGCCCGACTGCGTTTGACACTCTTTAGAATATATATCCAAAGATAGTCCTGTTTGATGCTCAGAATAACCGGGACGCGCAGCAATTGAATCGGCATATTTGGTTTCCTTAAAATCTTCATATTGTTTGTAAACTCGAGCTTGATCACTATAAGAGCGATAACCACTTAAGGCAAGAAGATAAATACCCTCTTCGCTATTTGCTGCTTCCCACATTTCCATATAAGCATCATAGGCGACCTTTCGTATCTTAACGGTCTCTTTTTCTAAACCCAAACGATATTTCCACGGAATATCAACTAAGTCATCAGGTTCAAAGTCACTGCCTAATTCATGATATTTGTTGACCATCATAGAATAGCCTTCATCGCGATTAGTTTTCTTAGAATTAGTATAAAATTCGTCAACAGTTCCCACATTGACCGATGCTACTATGGCATCATAATCGTATCCTTCTGTTCCGTGGTATTTAAAGAAATCCTCTTCCTTCGTTATAACTTGGGATAAGTACTTATCTAAATTATTGAATATAAAGTATTTTCTCGTAACAAATTCACTTATAAATTCGTTATACTGGTAAGTTAAAATTTTATCAAGTTCTTCGGGTTTTAAATGTTCTTCAAGTATTTTAGTTTGATCATTACTATAACCAATTTCTAATAATTTGTATTCATAGGATTGAGTATATTGATATTCCCTATATTTTTTCATGCCGAAATGTAATAATACTCCCAGTATTATTAGAACAACTAAAACAATCTTTGGCCATTTTTTTAATTTATATACTTTTTTAGTCATATCATTATCCTCACTTCAATTATAAAACAAATAAGTTTTTACTTCAACGTGTATTAACTGTTACTTTACAACAAAAAAAGAACCCATTAAGAGTTCTTTTAGATTTCTTAGTTAAGAGAATCTTTTAATTTGCTTCCAGCTTTGAAATTAACAACAGTCTTAGCAGGAATTTTCATAGGTTCTTTAGTTAAAGGATTGATTCCTTCACGTGCAGGTCTAACTTTTGCAGTGAAAGTTCCTTGTCCTACAAAAGTAACTTTTTGACTTTCTTTAAGACCTTTTGTTACACCTTTCCAAAAGCTATCTACAGCTTTAGCAGCATCAGCCTTAGTTAATCCAGCATCTGCAGCAATAAATTCTACTAATTCAGTTCTTGACATATAAATGTACCTCCCATATATTTTTATTTCGTAGGCATTGCTACCCTACATATAAAATTTACCAAATTAAACTATTAAATGCAAGAAAAAAGTGCAAATATCGACATAAAAACGCACTTTTTCGCCTAAATTAGTTCTTTTTGTTCTGAAAAATCATATAATAGTTCATCTTTAAGGCAGTATGTGATAATTCTTAGATAGATATCTAGATAGGGTCTATTTTGAGAAAAATACTTGTCATAGGGATTTTTACTTATATTTAATCCATCAAACTCATAAAGCATTTCCATCTCGCCTAATGTTCGATCAATTACCAATACGCCACAAGAACCATCAAAATCTCTTCCATACTTGTCACCAATTTTTTTAACTTCTATACTAAATCTAGGTAGTAGAGATTCCCTCAACTTTTCCATACAGCGTTCAATTATCTCATCTTTATTGCTAGTATAACCATCACTTATAACATCTAACATGATAACTAATCTTTGATATTCCATGCTAGGATGCTCTGGTCTATCTTCATAAATTCTTTTTTGGCGACTTAATCCATAGCCCAAAGATGCGGAAAAATAGTTCATATCTTCCCTGATTCTCTTTTTGCATAAATAATTTCCATTCATGATATATTCTTTTTCAATAAGGATTCGGTGAAGCATATTGAATTTTTGACTAAATTCCTGATAAAACTCTAGACCACATTGATAGGTCGCATAAGCTTCCTTACTATCTAGGGAATTTGTTTCATCGACATAAAAGCCAAATTGATTGCGCAAAATTTGAATATTGCTAGCAACACATGAACACTCATCAAAAGTGAATCCTTCGCTTTCTAATTCATCTTTAAAGGTAGCAATCTTAGTATCTAATTCGATTAAGCGTTTCTTGGACTTTTCATCCATATTCATAAGGAAATCATCATATGATAAAATCTTACATTTATCTTTCTTAGCATCATACATAAGACCAAACATATAAATCACTTCCTTCTCTTTTTATTATACAATAATCCTAACTTATTATGTAAAACAAAAGTATATAATAACAAAGTGTTTACAGATTTAAATAAATGCTTAAACATATTTTGTTGGTGCATTTATAAGATTAAGTATTAAAAAAAACGATTATATAATCGTTTTAATCATCTAAATTACTCTTATCGTAATATTTCTTTCTCGTCCTTGTAGCCAAGACTTTTGTATTGTCAAAATCATCATCGATTGGTTCAATCTTAACGGGCTTCTTTTGCGTTTCAATTTCATCAACATCAATTGGCACTGGTTTTGCTACTCTCTTTTTTGTCTCTTTTTTTACATCACTTGAACTTTTCTTAGCATCTGATTTAGTGACTTTTATATCTACTTGATTCTTAGACATCATACGTTTAATATCTTCATCTTCATCGTCAACTTCCACGATTTCCTTCTCAATAGGTAATAATGGTGCTTCAATATCCGACATATGCTTCTTAGCAAGGTCTTTATAGTATTTTCTATGTTGCGATGCTTTGACTTTCTCACGACTGATAGGTACAAGACCAATAACAGGTAATCCAGTAGCTTTTTCGATATCCTCTTCATTTTTGATTGTTGTATCAAAATAGAAGATTAGGAATATGGCTGCTACAGCTACGAAAGCTCCGGCAATTGTTGCTATACCAACTATTTTGGTAATGGATGCTGATGAAGGTGTTTCACTTTCCTCGGCGGTGTCTATTATACTAATATTTTCAATCTTATAAATATCAACTATTTCCTTGGTGAACACTCCGGCAATATTATTGGCGATAGCAGCAGCTAATTCGGCATTTTCATCCGTAACACTTATACGAATAATTGATGTATCATTAACGGCACTAACGGCAATCTTTGAATACAACTGACCATATGTTGAATCAAGATTTAATTCTTCAATTGTCTGTCTCAATACTCTCTTACTTCTTATAATCTCACTATATGTAGTAACTAATTGTTTATTCAAACTTAAATCATTTGCCGATATTGCATTATTAGAATTCGCTTGATTTAAAAGAATAGTCGTTGAACTAGTATACTCTGGTACTCTAAACTTATTTACATAGATACTTGATAGACAAAATGCAATGGCCATAGCAAATACGATATAGATAATTTTAGATTTATAATAATTTAGTAATTGACTAATATCTATTTCTTCCATATAAACTTCCCCTCTTCCTAACCACTATAATAATTGTCATAATATCTATTATAGTATCCGTTGCTAACTGAAGGTACTTTATTGAATATTACGCCAGCTATTTTAGCATTAACTCCTTCTAAGGTTTTTACGGTTTTCTTTAACATCTCTGTTGGTGTTATTTTATATGCAGCAACAATAACTGTCGTATTGACATATTTCGTAACAATCAAAGAGTCTGATAAACCAATTACTGGAGGACAGTCAAATAACAAAATGTCATAATCTTGCTCTAACATTTCAATAATATCCTTCATCTTCTTACTTTCAAGCAATTCACTTGGATTTGGGGGAATTGTTCCTCCTGGCAATAGGTAAACACCTTTTAATTTCGTCTTAATAGTTTCTATTCTTGCCCCTTCTAAGTCAGATATTAAAATATTAGAAAGTCCCTTACTATTGGAAACTCCAAATATTTCGTATTGACGACCTCTACGCAAATCGCAGTCAATAATCAACACTTTCTTGCCTGAAGCAGCATATGATTGTGCTAAACAAGCTGTAATAAAACTCTTTCCTTCCTCTGGAGCAGTTGAAGTAAGCATGATTTTGGTATTTTCACCATCTACGGAACTAAATTCTAGATTTGTTCTAATGGTTTTAACTGCTTCTGCTACTCTCGATTTGGGATTAGATAATAATTCTAATTCTTCTACCATATTTATTTCCTTCCTCACTCTATTCTCTGTTATTTTCATACAATATGTTCATTATAACATATATTAAAACAACATAAACTAAATTTCTTCATTATTTATAACTTTTTCAAAATTAGTATCGGTTATCTCTGTAAACTTTGCCTCTCCCACTAATTTTTTTATAATCTTTTCAGCCTTGGGAATTCCGGCATATTTATCCTCTTTATAATCATGAATATCGCTTCCTACAAAACTGATCAAATTATATTTTAGCAGCATCTTCGCCATCTTTTTGGCATGAGATCCATATTCACCAACTAATGATGGAAAGTTTATTTGCATTAATACTCCCATCTTGCGCAAATCGTAAAAAAAGTCAAAGTCATTATAGTATGCAGTATATCGTTCTGGATGGGCAAGAATCGGTATAATGTCATTACTTATAAGTTCAAAGAATATACTTTTAACATTATTCATTTTACTATACATCGGAATTTCAATAAGCATATAGCGACTGTTGTTTAAAGTGGCTATCTTGCCTTCTTTATATACTTCTAGGATATTAGCATTGCAATATACTTCATTTCCTAGATATATATTTATTCCCATGTAATCAGCAACACTTTTTAATTCTTCAAAAATAGCCATATTATCTTCTTTAGAAGATTCATATTTACTGTCAATAATATAATGTGGTGTAAACATAATATCACATACACCATGTTCTTTGGCATTTTTAAGCATTAATAATGTCGTCTTCATTGAGTGTGCTCCATCATCTACTCCCGGTAAAAAATGGCTATGTAAATCTTTCATAATTCACCCCTTTACACAAACTGCATCACTATCATTATATGATAGTAATATCCAAAAATAAAGGAAAAGTTGGCATTTTCTTATCTGCTTTTCACTTTATATACTCATTTTTAATGGTTTATTCAGCATTTTTATTGACAGTTGTTGACGTCGAAGTTGTCACATTGGTACTTCTAGTTGGCGCATAAGTATTCCTAGTTGAAGATACTGGCCTTCGCGTAAAATATTCGGTACTAGTTGTCTTAACTTTGGTCGTATCATAGTAACTATTGGCTCCATTTCCATTAGGTACAACTAAATGCGTGGCTTTAGTAGCAATAGTAGTTGTCGTCTGATAATTGGCTTGAGCCGATGGAAGAGTTGTCGATGGCCCGTCAAAATTAACAGTTGTCGTCATCAATTTCGTCGTCTGCTGCTCTTTTAATTTGCTACTATCACAGAAATGCAATAACAAAACAGCACAAATAATTACAATAATAATCATTAGGATATAAATAAAAATATTCATAATATTAACTTTGGGCTTATTATTCTTCTCATTTTCCGCCATATGATCTTTTAGGGATTTTTGAGCAGATATAGCAGTATTTTCTCCAAGATTATTATTGGCACTATTAGTGTTAACAACTTGATTATTATTAGGGTTATTATTTGTACCATTACCATCCATATTCTAAACCTCTTATTCTATTATAATTGTAACAAAATTATATAAAAAAAACAATATTTAATACAAATACTGTTTAATAAATTTAATACTAAAATAATCCTGATATATTATTATTACCATCTATATTCATATTTAAATAAGCTGAATT
>CAJTKV010000064.1:1433-7188 GCA_910577075.1 uncultured Bacilli bacterium | reverse complement strand
TTTAATTCTTATAATGTTACCAGATCTATGTCTAGAGCTGGCACACCAACAGATAATCCACTTATTGAATCTAAAAATGGCTGGATTAAGAAAGAAATGTATATTGATTTTGACATAAATAATTATAACACAGTTCAGGAATTTATTGATGATATTGTTTGGGATAATAACAATTATCGTCCTAGTTTTGCATTAAAATATAAAAACCCAGTTGTGTACAGAACCCAACTAGGTTTTCAATAATACTTTTTTAGTGTCCACTTTTTGTTGACAACTTCAGAATAATCGTTTATTTTTTTGTCTTAAGTTCATACACTTTATCGCATTGATTAGAGACATTATCCGAGTGTGTAACAATAATAACACACTTATCCTCCTCATGAGCAAGTCTCTTAAATATCTGCATTATTTCATTTTCTGTCTCAACATCCAAATTGCCAGTTGGTTCATCAGCAATAATTAACTTTGGATTATAAGAAAGACTTCGTGCAATAGCAACACGCTGTTGTTCTCCTCCCGATAATTTTAAAATTCTCCTTTCAGACAATTCCGGTCGCAATCCTACACTATTTAAAAGTTCTAAAACTTTTCCTTTTTTATCTTTAATCTCACTGTGATTTATATCCATAGATAAAGTTATATTTTCAAAAGTAGTTAAATGAGGCAAGAGATTATAACTTTGAAAGACTATGCCAATATCATGACTGCGATATTTATCAAGATCAATTTTCTTTAACTCTTGATTATTATAATAAATATTTCCAACATATCGTTTTTCTAATCCACTTATTAAAGACAACAATGTCGTCTTTCCCGAGCCGCTTTTACCCTTTATAGCATATATTGTTCCCGTTGCAAATTGGTATGATATATAGCGTAACACATATTCATCTTCCTTAGCATCACTATAGCGATATCCTACATCAAATAATTTCAATATTTCTCTCTTTTTCATTAACTTCTCTCCTTTAAAATTGTCAATGGAGAAAAACGCGCTATAGCAATGCAACTAGCCATACTACTTATCATCGTTATCAGTAAACCAATACCTAAAAGTTCAAATATTACTTTAAAATCCACTATGGCATCTATGTTATCTATTTTTTCGACGTTAACACTTCCATTGATATTCCTAAAATCCATTTTTTCATGATTTTTGCCAAAATTCTCATTTATTGCATCAGTATGATTTTCGCCACTTTTTATTTCCTGCTCTAAAAGTTTATTGGCCACATCCACACTTGTAAAACTTCCAATTCCCGCACCTACTACCAAACTTATAAAAGATACTATTAATAGTTCTACTAAGAATTTAAAGATAACAGAGCTCTTCTTCATCCCAATAGTTCTTAAAACACCAATTTCATAACGCCTTTCGCGAATATTTATCGTATTTAAAACAAATAATACAACGACCCCAATAATAATTGTTATTAGAAGAAAAGTAAGGGCAAATGTTTTAACATTTTTAATAGATTCTGTAGCGCTAGAAACATCTTCTAAATTATTAGTAACAGTATAATATTCACTTAAGCCCTTTTCTTTAACTTCATTTGTAAATGCTTCCATATCTTCTTTGTCATTTAAAATATAGGTTGGATTAAGTGTTGCCTTAAGCGAAGAATCTAATCCTAATATTTCACCCACAGTATGAGAATTAGTAATAATAGTATTTGCTGAAGATGTGAACATATTATTCATATCGTCAACCGATAAAGAATTTTCTTTATATATACCTGTTATTTTAACATCATAAGTTTTTTTAGAATTTTTTGGACTTACTAAGGTAATTGTATCACCAACATTGAGTTCATTAAGCGACGCTAACTCTTCGCTTATAACACAAGAACTTGAAGAAAAATCACTGAAAACTTCTCCATCAACAATAGTGAAAGTTCCCGATATAAAATCTGTCATGGAGGTAACTGAACTATAACCAATTAAATTAAATGCTCCACCCTCGGCTTTTATATTCTTTATCTCTTCTCTTTTCGTAGTTGTCGTCTTCTTGGATTCAAAGGGATTAGCTCCCCCAGGAAAGCTTGGACGTTCATTAGAATTAGCTCCTCCAAATTTTTTTATCTCAGTTTTTGTCTCAGTTGTCTCTTTTATAAGGCTATCTGTTGCTTCTTTAATGTCTTTAGCATCAATACCAAGATTATATGAAAAATAATAATCTTTTATATATTTGCTATCTCCATAGGATGTAATTTCCTCTGCTATTAGACTTTCTATTTCATTAAATTTGTTAATCATCTCCTCTTGAGTCGCATTATCTTCCCTTAAAGAATTCATCAAGTTATTGCGGTCCATCGAAATATAAGCCTGAATCTCATACTTTTCTTCATACGACTTTACAATTTTATTAGAAGAATTAACAATTGATAAAGTTATTGTTACTGCCACTGCTATAACGATAATAATGACTCCCATTAAAATATTTCTTCCCTTATTTCTTATTATTGATAACCATGCTTGCTTTATTAAATACATAAATTTTCTCCTTAACTAAGTCAAGTATAAACGAGAATTTTTAAAACAATGTGAAAAAGCCATGATTTTTTTGTGAAATTTCAACTATCCTTGCTAATATTTAAAACTATTCCCATCCCAGCAAGACAAATAAGTAAGCTACTTCCTCCATAACTTAAAAACGGCAAAGTAACACCAGTAACCGGAATAAGTCCAACAACGACAAGCAAATTTAGCAATGTTTGTAAGATAAATTCTAAGATGATTCCCAAAGAAAGATACTTCCCAAAAAGGTTAGGTGTCGCCAAACTTATCTTAATGATATTGTAAAACAAGACAATATAACAAGTTGCTAATATGATAATTCCAATAAATCCCAATTCCTCAGATATAATCGCAAAAATAAAATCCGTTTGGGGCTCTGGTAAATAGAAGTGTTTTTGAATAGAATTTCCCAATCCCAATCCAAATAAACCGCCAGGACCTATAGCGTACAAACTTTGAATAATTTGAAAACCACTTCCCAAAGGATCACTCCAAGGATTTAAATAAGCAAGAATTCGCGCCATGCGATATGGAGCTGCAATGATAAGACCAACTATTCCCAGAATTCCCAATAATCCCAATTTTATAAAAAATGATAGTTTAATGTTCGATGTAAATATTAAAACTATTAAGGATAAAACAATAATTGCTCCACTACCAAAATCCGGCTCCAAAAGTATTAAAAAGAAAAATAGAAAGACAATACCTAATATTGGAAAAGAATAATGGACTATATCGGCCATATTGCGATCATTATTAGCTAGATACTTTGATACAAAAATAATCAATGACAATTTGGCAATTTCACTTGGTTGAATTCCAAACGATCCTATGCCAAACCAACTACGAGATCCATTTCTAATAACTCCAATTCCCGGAATTAAAACCAATATTAACAAAATACCCGATATCAGTAAAATTAAATTAGCATGCTTATAATATAGACGATAATCTATTTTGCTGATGATAATCATCATTATAAAACCAACTAATCCAAATATACTCTGGTGCATAGCAAATTTATAAGGATTATTAAATTTATATTCTGCCCATACATAAGAAGAGGAATATATCATAAGTATTCCAAAAAGAGTTAAAAATATAGTTAAAAATAAAATAATGTATCTTTTCTTCATAATAAAATATATTCTTTAACCCAAAAAAAAGAAGAAAATATCTTCTTCTTAAGGTCCAAATATTAATTCTTGATTATCTTCAATGAAATCCGGATAATCATAAAAAGATATATATCGCTTTCTCAATAGTGAATCTAAAATCGGCAATCTTCCAAATAGACTAAGGGCCTCTTTATCTTTAGAATTGCCACTATACTCATAATTGGCAACATTAATCAATGTTTGAACATACTCTGATATTTCGGTATTTTCCATTTTTCTTATATCACTCACAGAAACTCCATAATACTGACTTAAATAATCGACATATCTATTCTCTAGAATAACAATATTGCTTACCATATACTCTTCATAATATTTGCGATATCTAACCATCTCTGGATTTGTATCATCTTCATAGTATTCATAAGCATCTTTTACGACGATATTTTTTAGAATATTAAATACTGCTAGATTATCACGCAAAGTAAACGACTTTGGTCCCTTTTTATCCGTAAATTCTGTTAATTTTTCTAGAACCATACGGAAGATATCAACACGATAAGCATATCCAATGTCGACATTATAGTCAAAATAAGTTTTTTCCTCTAACTCTTCCTCTGTATATATTTTTTCCCATAAGTTATTGCGAAAATTCTTAGAATCTATTGAATACACAATATGATAAAAGTCATAAATTTCTTCGCGAGAACGCAAATCATAAAAATTATATAATGCAGCATAATCCGTATTAGAAATAGCATTATAATAATCTTCTATTTTAGCATCCTCATTGCATATCGCTAAAGTAAGCAATAGAAGTTCATCTGCTCTTTCGCTCTCATAGACGTAATCGCCAAACTGCATTCCATATCCATGTGGATATTTTCCCATTATATAAAGATCAGATTCGGCAGAAGCCTCAGAAATAGTCGAAATATAACTTCCATCATAAACAAACATATTATCTAAAACTAAACCCTGATTAACGCGACATTCACAAGCTTTTTGACGAACATGATTAAACTCATGCAATAAAGTCTCAAGCAGTATATCATTAAATTTTTCTTGTTGATCTTCTAGTTCATAATACATACTTGTAATTAACTCAATCGCTTCATCATCAACGACAATAATATTTTGAACAGAATCATACACTCCTAGAATAACCGAATCATCTTCAGAGGCATAGACGAGATAATATCTCTCATCATCTTCACTATTAGAATAAAATTTTGAAGCATTTCCAAAGACAACCGTCAATTTTTCTACTTGATGTAAATCTTCATAAATATCATTTTTACCATTAATAATAGTATTGATAGTATAGCGCAAATTAGCCTCAAAATCTACAACATGCTTCTCTACATATGGTTCTTCTAAAAATGGAATGCGAAATTCTGGATGAAGAGATACATAATTCTCCGAATTCTCCTTTAAAATATCAAAAAACAATTCTGGATCTAATTCATATCTTCTTTCACAATGAGTTTCGATATTGGAATATTCAATAATTTGATCAACTTGCTCATTACTTAGATATTCTTCTATATGATTGTAATTAACTGGATAATCTTGAAAATAATCCGCATATAAATCCGTTAATTTATCTTGATACATCTGCTCAATTTCATATTCTGACATTTCAATTGTATGAGTCTCTTCTTCTGTTTCGATAGGCGGCATATCTACTATTTCTTCACTGGATTGTTTGCCACAACTAGTAAATAAGGTCGCTGCAGCAAGCAACGCCGCTACTTTTTTAAAAAATGATCCCCTTTTCATTCTAAAACTCCCCTTTTTTCAAGTGTATATTATACTCATTTTTTTAAAATAGTCAAATTAGCTCATCAAAAAAAGAGGATAATCCCCTTTATAACCATACACCATACACTACGCCAAACATAGCTAGTAAAAAACCTGCTACCCAGAAGCATTTAACGATATCCTGTTCACTCCAACCCAATTCTTCGAAATGATGATGAATCGGAGCTTTTAAGAATACCTTTGTATTGAATTTGCGAATAGCAATTATTTGAATAAAACTTGATAAAACCTCAATTACAAATACTCCTCCTATCAAAGCAAGAGACACTTCATGATGCGTTAAAATGGCTATTGTT
>CAJTKV010000064.1:0-1423 GCA_910577075.1 uncultured Bacilli bacterium | reverse complement strand
CCGTATCTCCCATAAAAACTCGAGCAGGATGTGTATTAAACATCAAAAATCCTAATAAACTTCCTACTAATACAAAGGAAAATATCGCCATTCCATCATAACCAACAATCCAATCACTACCCCATGAAATAATACCATAGGCTAGGAAAGCCATAGCTGATAATCCGCCACACAAGCCGTCTAATCCATCAGTAATATTAACAGCATTTGTCGTTCCTACCAGTAATAATAGAATAAATACGCCATAGAACCAACCTAATTCCCACTTAATACCCAATAGTGATACTTCTAAAGTAGTAGTTCCACCATTATATTTATAAATAGTATAAAAAACTACGGCAATAAATAATTGTGCAACTAACTTAGTCATCGTCGATAATCCCTTATTATTATGATATCTAATTTTCAAATAATCATCGATAAATCCCAAAATACCATAAGCTAAGAAGACGAATATCACAATAGCTAAATTAGAACTTATAACAATACTTCCTTTAAGCGCCAATAGAAGAATTGCCACTAATGGAGGTATTATAAATATAAGTCCTCCAATAGTTGGAGTTCCCTCTTTTTTTAAATGTCTTTTATTAATTAATCTACTTACACTTTGTCCAGCTTTTAATTGTTTTAATACAGGTATTACTAAGATACCGACAATAAGAGCTAAGACAAATCCCAGTGTTAAACCTAAGATAGATTTTGCTAATATTAGCATATTTTCACCACCTAAGAATATTATACACTATTTACCTTAAATATATATAGTATATTCCGAATTAATTTACATCTTTTTACTATAAAGTATATGTTTATACATAAGAAAAAGAAATTAATTAAATTAATTTCTTCTTAAAATTTTAACTTTGCCTTTTTCTTTTTTCTTTTTTCTAGATTTTTTTACTCTTATTGGCTCATCATCATAAGATAAGTCTTCTTGAGCATCTAAAGTATCTTTCAAATCGCAGGCATTTTTAGTTACATCCCATATTTTATAAATACCAAATCCCGATGCAAATAGTGCCACTCCGCCAAGGAACCATACTACTCCTGAATCACCAGTTTTTGGTGTTGGAGTTGGTTGCTCTGTTAAAGGAGGCTGTTGTTGTTGTGGCGGTTGTTGTTGTTGCGGAGGTTGTTGTTGTTGTGGTGGCTGATGTTGTTCTGGTGGTTGTTGTTGTTCTGGTGGTTTTTCGTCTGCTGGTGGTTTTTCACCCGAATGTTTTCTTTCCCATTCCGTTGGGACACTATCAGAAATTTGCTCACCAGCATTTTCTTCGGCATCTTTTTCCTGTGACCAATTATCAGCATCAATAAATTCATTTTCACCATAATGCTTTTTCTCTTCTTCACCAGTTTCTGCCCCAGCTTCTGTTCCAGTTTCTGTTCCAGATTCAGTTCCAGCACCTTCAACAGTTCCTGTTCC
>CAJTKV010000063.1 GCA_910577075.1 uncultured Bacilli bacterium | reverse complement strand
ATGTTGAACCACCACCAGCATCGGCATGACCTAGCAATTGCCCAATAGTTGCTTTGGTAAAACGTGCTATATCAATTCCGTTGTGTTGGAAAAAGCGCGAGTCCTCTGTAGCAACGATGGCATCAACTAATACTTGTGGCAGATCATCATATGATATGCGGTCACGATTTTCGGCACCAAGTCTTGCAAATTCTTTACCGTTGATATCATAAAGAACAGTAGCACTTGATTTATAGAGGTTTTTCTCTGATACTTCGGGAGCTGTTATAATGACATAGCCAACGAAGACGATTAAAAGAGAAAAACATGCGATTAAGAAACACATTAAAATGATTAGTATTTTATCCTTTAAAGTTCCATATTTAAATTTCTTTCCAAATTTTTTCATATCGAATTTCATCACCCTTATTCTATTTATAAAGAATACTTTGATTTTTTTTAATCCTTTATAATCTTTATAGTGAAGTAAATCTAGTTCAATAACGACTGATTCACCCCTTATTTTATTCTCTTGATTTTTAGATGCAATTTTGCGTCTAACCTTATTATATTGTTTTATTAAGAAATTTCTAAGATTTTTTAATAACATTAACACTTGTTTACATATATATGTGAATATATTATCAGAATTTTGTTGTTTTTCTTTATTATATGTATCTACTTTAGTTTTATTATTTGTATTTATTTTAGGAGTAGAGGTACTCTTCTTGGTTGTTGAAACTTTTTTTGGTGTACTAGTCTTAGCTTTCGTACTTTTTTTGTTGTTTGCATTTTTGGCACTGCTTTTGTTAGTTACCTGGGTTTTCTTCTTAGGACTTGCAGTATTTTTAGTGCTAGTCTTTTTCTTTGCTGTTGTCTTGGTGCTAGCAGTCTTTTTAGCTGTAGTAGATTTTTTGGCAGTTGGCTTTTTCTTATTAGTTGTTTTGGCTTTGGTGTTAGTACCTTTTTTGGTCGAACTGCTTTTTGTACTTTTCTTAGTTGTTGCCACTTTTAATCCTCCTTGAAATAAATTTGATCGATGATATCTAAATAGTTTAATCGTGGTTTAATCTTTTGTTCAATTATGAATCCCTTATCTTCAATATAGGAAAAAGGAATACTCTTGCGATCACTTTCTTCGATAAAATTGATGATATCTTTTCCGTCTAAGTAGTAAAAGTTATTATTCATATATATGATGAGAAAGGATATACCACCATGTTCAATAACTCTTTTAATATGGAGTAATTGATGTTCATGTAAATTGGCAAGGGGAAAAGATGTCTTGTTTTTAGTCTCTTTGGCATCATAATCGATGTATAATCCGCGATATATACCATTATAGTCAAGGGTAGATGGAGTGCGAAAGTAAGCTTTAGTAATAACTCTCTCTTTGGCTCCATATTTAACTTCGCTTATGGTAATCGGCGTTGGCTTTTTATAGATAACTGCACGATTAGTCTCTAAGTAATATTCATTACTTTGATTTAGCAAGTTTTCAAGGTCCATACCACGATTAGCATAATTAATTTGTCTATTGTACTCTTTTTTCACATTGCCGGGATAAAACATATCATCACCTTTATTAATTATATACTAATATCCAAAATTTTTCTACCATTTTAAAAGTATTTGCAAATAATTGAATAATTTAATATAATTAAAGCAATTAAAGGAAGGGGATACCCGTGAAAATTGAAACATCTAATTTAGAGACAATTGCCGTAAGAACTAGCCAATATCCGACAGATAACCGTCCTGAGTTTGTCTTATGTGGACGCAGTAATGTTGGAAAAAGTAGTTTTATCAATACTATATTGGGAAGAAAGAACTATGCTCATACTTCGGGAAAACCAGGTAAGACGCAGACACTCAATTTTTATTTGGTAAATGAAAAGTTTTATCTCGTTGATGTACCAGGATATGGATATGCCGAGGTCTCAAAGGAAAAGCAAAGAAAATTTGGCCTGATGATAGAGGAATATCTACAGACGAGAGAAAATTTAAAATGTGTCTTTTTACTGGTGGATTTTCGCCATAAAGTAACAGAAAATGATATTTTAATGTATAACTTCTTGAAATATTATGAATTGCCGACAGTTGTTGTAGCAACTAAATATGATAAAGTTAAAAATAGTCAAAAGGAAAAGACGGAAAAAGCATTGAAAGAATCATTAAAACTTTTACCACAGGATAAATTAGTTGTGTTTTCCTCCGTAACTAAAAAGGGAAGAGAAGAAATATACAATATTTTGTCAAGTTACATAGGAAGTGAAGAATAATTTCTTTGCTTTTTTTTTATTATGATATAATTATAGTAGGTGATAATATGAAGAAAAATGGTTTTACATTAGTGGAATTATTAGTGGTTATAATTATTTTGGGACTTTTGATGGCGATAGCTGTTCCGTCAGCTATGAGTTTGGCTGGTAAGGTCAAGGGAAAGGCTTATGATACAAAAATTGAATTAATTGAAAAAGCTGCTCAGACTTTTGGACAGGCTAATAAAGGTTATGTACGACAAGGTACAGATTTGAACAATAGCAATAATCATGCAACGTGTAAACTTAATATTCAGAATAAGAAGGTAACAAATATTTCTTTTAATACTGGTAAGACTTATAGTGAAAATGCTACTCTAGGAAACGAGGAGTATTGGTGTTTAAGAGTAACAGTACAAGATTTAGTTAATTCAAATGATTTGGATTATGATGAGAAAAATTTATGCAATGGGAAGTGCAGTGAAGCACAAAAAGCTGACTATGATAATGTCGTAGTGAATCCAAAGACTAGTGGAGTCATTAATAAGTGCTATGTATACATTTATTATAAATATAATAGAGTATATACTTGGTATGATAAAGAATCTTGTGATAAACAATCAGATACACCAAAACTTGGTAGCGAGTATCGCAAATTATAAAAATACCAAACACCTAAGTAATTGCTATTTAGGTGTTTTTATGTTAAACTAGTGCCGATTAAGGAGGGATAATTATGCGCAAGACTGTTTGTTTAATTGGACGACCAAATACGGGGAAATCCTCACTATTTAATCGCCTTATTAATGAGAAAAAAGCTATAATAGCAGATACTCCTGGAGTTACTAGAGATAGATTATATGGGGTTGTAAATTATAAGGACAAATCTTTTAGTTTGATTGATACAGGTGGTATCGATTTGGAAAATGCCACATTCAATGAAAACATTCGCGTGCAGGCCGAACTTGCCATGGATGAGGCAGATGTTATAGTCTTTGTCGTGGATGGCAAAGAAGATCTGACGACAAATGATTTAGCTGTTCGTGACATGTTACTTAGAGCAAATAAAAAAGTTATTGTAGCAATAAATAAAATAGATGATAAAGTACATGAAGATAATATCTATAATTTTTATGAATTAGGTTTTGAAAATTTAGTTTGTATAAGTGCCGAACATAAAAGACATATTGATGAACTTTTGGATATGATTACTAGTGATTTTCCGGATTATAGTACGGAACCTGCTGATGAAGTGATTAAGTTTTGTTTAATTGGAAGACCAAATACGGGGAAAAGTAGCCTAGTTAATGCTTTAGTTGGCGAAGAAAGACAGATTGTTTCGGACGTTGCGGGAACGACGAGGGATTCAATTGATTCAAGGTTTACTTATGAGAAAAATGATTATTTAGTCATTGATACGGCTGGTATGCGTAAAAAAGGCAAAATATATGAGCAGATTGAAAAATATTCCATCATTAGAAGTTTAAAAGCTATTGAGCGCGCGGATGTCTGCTGCATTTTGATTGATGCTAGTACGGGTATAATTGAACACGATAAGCACATTGCCTCTTATGCTTTAGATGCTGGAAAAGCCATCATTATAGTTGTCAATAAGTGGGATACTATTGAGAATAAAGATCAAGCAATAAAGACATGGAAACAAAAAATTAGCAATGAATTTCAATTTATTCCTTATGCGCCAGTGGTCTTTTTGTCAGCTAAGACAAAGGCAAGAATACACACTCTTATGCCAGCAATAATTAAAGCTCATTCATCTTATGTGAGTGAAGTAAAAACAAGCTTGCTTAATGACATAATTCGTGATGCTATTGCATTACACGAGCCACCTTCATATAAAGGAAGAAGATTAAAGGTCTATTTCGTCAGTCAAACGGATATGTGTCCTCCTAAATTTACTTTTAATGTCAATTCTAAGGGATTGGTTCACTTCTCATATGAACGCTACTTAGAAAATAAGATAAGAGAATCAATTGATTTAGAGGGGACACCAATTATTTTAAATTTTAAGAATCGTGGGGAAGATGAGTAATGAGAGAATTAAGTGATAAAAACAAGAGTATTATTATGGCATGTGTATGTGTAGCTTTGGTTATTGCTATTGGAATAACAGTTGTCTTTTTAATTAATTCTTTAGATGGAAATCATGCCTTGGAAAACAAAAAAGAACTTGAAAATAAGATGTATGCTACAGTTAAGGAAGTGGGAGATGATTATGTCAAAATTGCTTCTTTAGATGATAACGAGGAAATACACGTGAATACCGATAAAAAACTCAATGAAGGAGACTTTATTGTCATAACTTATAATGAGGATGAAGCGTTGAGTATTACGCCTAATGAAATTGAGGTAATTGCCAGAAATAAGGAAGTTCTTATTACTCCTACTACCAAAAGTGTGACGACAAAAAGCGTCTATGTAAGTACAACGGATAAAAAGACGACTTCAGTTTCCACCACTAAAGATAAAACGACGATGACGAGTAAAAAAGTTACTAAGGAAGTTGTAAGTGAAGATGAAATTATCAATTTTGCTAAGGCTAGTTATGAAGAAACAGACAAAGCTAAAGAAAAGACTAGCATCTCCGAAAAAGTAAAAAAGAATTTTGTAACTTTGATTGATTTTATCTTTTACAAGGGGACTATTAAGGGAAAGACATTTGAGGAACTTAGCGATAAAGCTAAGGCTAAGATTATTTATTATGTCTTACTTATAGATGGAAAGATTGATAATAAATGGCCAAATTATAAAAAGACTATTAAAGATAAAACAGATGATTTAAAGAGTAAGTTAATTGCCAAATATATGGATATAACAACTAATATATGTGATGCTCATGCCGATGGGTGTGAGATGGTTAAAAATGATTTTAATCTGTTAAAAAAGAGTTTGGGACTTACTTGGGATGTCATTAAATCAGCTTTTAGTTATGGCTATAATAAGACTTATACTTATTTGAAAAATTGGTATGAAGTTTGGAGAGAAAAATAATGAATCTAAATGGCGATATGGTGGAAGTAGTTGTCGAATATAAGAAGATAAAAAACACTTATATGCGCATTAATGACGACTTGCAAATATATGTTACTTGTCCAAGATATGTCTCTAAACATGAGATAAAAAAATTATTAGAGAAAAACAAAGCGAGTTTAGAGAAAATGTATGAAAAAGCTCTGAATAAAAAGAATCAAACGGATAAAATACTTTTTTTAGGAGAAGAATTAGATTATGTCTATTATAAAAAAGTTATAATAGATGATGGACGGGCATTTGGACCATCTGTTGAGGCAATAAATGCATATTTAGAAAAAAATGCTTTGCCAATATTCCAAGAGAGAATGGATATATACATGCCAACATACAAGCATTTACCAAAATTTAGACTTAGAATAAGAAATATGAAGACAAGATGGGGTGTATGCAATAAGGGAAGTATGACAGTAACTTTAAATACGATGCTTATTCATAAAAAGCCATATTTAATTGATTATGTTATCTGTCATGAACTTGCGCACTTTGAGCATATGGATCATTCAAAGGCATTTTGGCAATGTGTTGAAGAACATTTTCCCCGCTATAAGGAAGCTAGAAGAGAATTAAAGGACTAATTATGATAGAATCAGTAAATAATGAAAAAATTAAATATTATGCTAAGTTAAACCAAAAGAAGTATCGAGATGAGGCTAAACTTTTTATCGTTGAGGGAGAACACTTAGTAGAAGAAGCTAAAAAGAGAAACTTAGTTGAGGTAATTTATAGTCTAGAACCGTTAGATGGTGCTATAAGGGTAAGTGAACAGGTAATGAGCAAATTATCGGCGCTTTCCACAATACCTAAAGTTTTGGCGGTCGTTCGCATGCCTGAAAAAAGGGAAATTAAGGGAAATGTTTTGTTATTAGATGATATACAAGATCCAGGAAATTTAGGGACGATTATTAGAAGTGCCGTAGCTTTTGGAATTGATACCATTGTAGCATCGTATAATACTGTTGATTTTTATAATTTAAAGACGATTCGTAGTAGCGAAGGAATGCTTTTTTACGTAAATCTCTTAAAAGGCGATATTGAAGAGTTTATTTTAAATAATAAAGACAAATATACTATATATAATACTAATGTCGTGGGTGGCATTGATGTATCAGATATAGAGATAAATACTCCTTTTGCATTAATAATGGGCAATGAAGGAGCGGGCGTTAGTGCAAGAATACAAAAACTAGCGCATAAAAATGTGTATATTCCAATGAATAGTAAATGTGAGAGTTTAAATGTGGCAATGGCAACTAGTATAATATTATATGAATTTTCGAAGAGGAGATAAATCTCTTTTTGAATATTTGATAGAAATGGTGTAGAGGAAGATTATGACGAATAAGGAAAAAATAGCAGAATTTATTGTTTCTACGGAAAAAAGCTTTACTTTGGTAAATTTATGGCCCTTTTTAGAATATATCTTATTGGTAAATATTTTTCATCAATATTCTTTACAAAAACTTAATAAGTATGATGGTTTTATTATAAGTAAGAAAGTATTTTATGATTATATGCCTTTGGAAGAACGCAAAAAGAGAATAAATAAGGCCAAGATAGAGGCTTTACTTCCCTATGTAGAAAAACTTACAGATAATGTTGATGAGAATTTGTTAAAGGATATGTATCGCAATTTGAGTACCGTAAAATTTAAAAAAAAGAGAATGCTTTTATTACTTGGTTTGGCAGGAACGTTTGATGCGAGAAAAAATTCTTTATCATATTCACTAAATAGCTCAATTGGTCATGAATTGTTGCATTTAGCTTCAGCGTGTTATTTAGGAAAAAATAAAGGAGCACAGGTGGGATTCCGACAAGGCAAGGGAATGGTAAACATCGGAGGGGGTCTAAATGAAGGATATACCGAATTGCTATCATCGCGAATTTATACAGATAATAAGGTAGAGTGTTATCATAAAGAAGTGCGCATTGCTAAACTTTTTGAGTTTTTCTTTGACGATCCAAAGGATATGCAAAAATATTATTTTAGGCATAATCTTCCGGGATTTATCAATTATATGCAGCAATATATTCCGAGAAAAAAATTGATAAATATCTTAGCAAAATTGGACTATATCAATCAAATTTCTACTTTACTTCCGGGAATGGCGCCATTTAAAAATATCCAGATATCTTTAGATTTATATCGATATTTTTTAAAGACTAATCCAAGTGTAAAAAAGAGATTGGCTTTTGAGAGAGTTTTAAAGGAAAATAAACTAGTAGAGTTGGCTTTAAATCACGAAAAGATGAGTTTACAACGCAATGTTACGCCTTTTACTAATAATAAAATAAGACAAATTCCTCAGGGATATTCGAGAAGACAAGTGGCTTAGTATAAATGCATTTAATTATGCATTTTTATTTGATTATTTTATTAATAGAAACATTAAAAAACTTTGAATATTTATAAATGTTTGAAGTAGATATACAAATTAATCCTTTTTCATAACGGACAATACATGCTTGAGTAATTTGCAATGAAGATCCTAAAGATGCTTGGGATAAACCTCTTTGAATTCGCATTTCTTTTAAATTATTGCCAATTCTTTTTAAAT
>CAJTKV010000062.1:391-7883 GCA_910577075.1 uncultured Bacilli bacterium | reverse complement strand
TAAATGACAATTATAAATTATATAAGACAAAGATTTGTGTCATACATGGCAAGGGGTAATATTTCAATAAAAGGATCTACTTGCTTATACATTTGGATTATCAAACATGTTCGTTTCTGGTTGAGGATTTGGCATTGGTGCTGCTTGTGGGACCACAGCTTGTGGGTTTGGCACTGCTTGATTTACCTGCTGTGTAGGCATAGCCATTGGATTTTGGCCGACAGCATTCTGCTGTGGAGCTACTTGGGGATTGGGCACGGTTGCTTGCGGATTTAATGGTGTTACTTCTTGAGCCTGAGCTGGTCCTGAACTTTGATTGGTTTGTGGAGCGATTTTAGCTCTTAGTCCTGAATTATCTAATACCTCATCTAATGTTGGAATACTTGGAACTTCGCCAATTTTAGAAATTGATAGACCCGCAGCGGTATTGGCTAGTTTAATGGCATCATCAATATTAAGACCCATACCTATAGCATAGGAGAATGCTCCGACAAATACGGAATCAAAACTCGAGTGATCGACGACATTGATTTTCATCTCTGGAAGCATCTTTACTTTTCCATCGACACTATAGAGAATCTTGCGGTTATTCAAAATGATGACATAGTTACTCTTTCCCGCATTATCGACGATTTTCTGATATAAGTTTACATAACTTTCAGCTGTCCCATCCGCGCTCATTTTAGTCAAACCTTCGGCGAAGACTTCTGTACAGATATTCCATGTACATCTTTTAGATAAATTAATTGTCTCTTTATCGCCAATTCTTCCATAAAAGACGGTATTGCAGTTGCCATTATTATTTAAAAGTGCAAAAGCACCAGCATAATCAGTTCCATCAATTATGGCAAATCCCGGTACAAAATCATATTTAAACTTGGCTAGTTGTACTTCAGGATTATTATATATAATTTTTGATGAGTTGCCTGTTTTACCATTTAAAATGATATAATTAACATTTGTTCCATTTTCAAAATTGGTCTCCATAAATTTTGAATTTACTTTAAGTTCTTTAAAAGTATCACGTATTTTGTCGGCATAAGAATCATTTCCGACGACACCAGTAAAATGCGTTGAGATTCCCCATTTAGCTAAAAGGCAAGCTGAAGTTGCTCCGACATTACCAACGGATTCATTCTTACTCTTAATAGTAAATATGTCCCCTTCGTTTGGAAATTCTTGCAATGGCAAATAAATATTAATCGCTGGTTTTCCAATAATTAAAGTTTCCACTAAAATCACCCTATTCTTATTTAATTATATAACAAATAAAAAAGAAAAACTATAAGTTTTGATAGTTTTTCATAGTTAATGTAAATAGTCTTGCTTCTTTGGTTGACAGTTCATTTGATGCTAATATTTTATTTATATATTCATATATGGGATTTAATGCCACACTTTTATCGTTAAATTTCAATATTTTTACTACCGATAACAAATATTCAACCCTCTCTTTGGGGCTGATACTTTTATTACTTATGCTTATAAGTAGCATAGTTATGTAGTCTTCATGATATTCCTTTTTATAAGATTCGACCTCATCAAGGATTAATTCATCTGCTTCGGTAAAGCCATATTCAATGTAATCATCCAAGTTATATTCTCTAACATCTTTACCTGCTATTAACCCATCTATTATCTCTATCTCTTTGTGGTAATCAGGAACGTAATTATATAGTTCTAGTCCCACCTCTTCGGCTTTAAGAAGATATGACTTGGCCTTTTCATAATTTGTTTCTTTAATAGCCGCAATACTCATAATATAATATATTTTTAGCGAAGAATATTCATAATTTTCTCTTAAATTGAAATAGTATTCCATTTTATCATACTTGCCTAAGTTAAAAAGACATATAATGATATCTTCATAATCTAGAGGATATAGATAATAATTATTAGATTCTTCATATATTTTTAAAGCCGAAGAAAAATCCTTTTGTTCTAGATAACACTTAGCCAATAAAGCCTGAGCTCGGGGATGAAAATAATTTAAAGAATTGCACCATTGTTCTATAGCAATAATAGCTTCTTCGTAATTTTTATTTTCTATGTATCTTAATGCTAGTTTTTGCTTAGTTATTATATCTTCAAGATTTCTTTCAGGCATTTCTTGTTCATGGACCATTAAGTAATCTAATTCTTTATATAGATAGCCTAAATTTATGTTTATATTAATGCTTTTAAGACGTGCTAAAAAACGATCCAAATAATCTCTAGCTAATGTATAGGAATGTCTATTAAAAGCATCCTTATACATTTGATAATAATTTATTTTATTTTTTTCATTAGCATTGTTTTGCTCTTCACATCTCTTTATGATATTCCCATCAATTTTAGAGAATATGGTCTTTCCCTTAAAGAAATCATCGATATTAGTGCAATTAGCCGTATTCAGTTGTCGTTCTAAAAATTCTATATTATTTTTATTAAAATACATAACTGTGTGAATCAAAATAAAAATCATGATAAGATATATATCAAATTGTTGGCTATTTCTTAGCTCTTCTTCAATTAAATCATGAGCTCGGTAGTAATCCCGAGACGTAAGTAAAGCAATTAAAACAGAATTAAAATCCCCATTAAGGTTGAACATACTGCGAGAACTAACAAATCTTTTGTTGTGTTCTAATTTATTTATTTCATTTATGAGCATTAATATTATTTGAAAACAATTGCGATCTTGATTTTGATATATATGATTTAGTTCAGCTATTTTCTTTATGAAAGAATTATATTCTCCTAGTTCCAATGAACATAAAGCCTCTCTTTCTATGCGTTTTAAATTATCATTTGTTACAGCACTGGGATAAATATCGGGCTTTAATATATATTTGATAGTATCCCTCTTGCCAATTAAAATGGCGTCCATAACACGGTATTCCAAACAGTCATGAATTTTCCTAATTTTTTTAAGAACCTCATGAGCCATTGGATAATTAAAGCTTAATAAATATTTCTTGTAGAGAAATATTTGACTTTGAACTAAAGGATTTTCTTCTTCAGGTATATACAGGTCTTTTAATTTGTATTCTTCAATGATGGAGACAAAGAGCAAAATATCCTCATATTTTTCTAGGAAATCTTTATCTTTTAAAAGAGAGCGCATGAGTTTTTGACTTTCATCAATCTTTCCGTCTAAAGTACTCTTCAAAAATTGATGATATTGTACTAGTGATGCATTATAGGAATAGTCGATAAATTCTGCAAACATAGAGGGATATTGCATGAGAATAATTCGCATGATTTCCAAATAGACATCTTCACTTATAATATCAACCATTTCATTTTCGATATAAATATAGCAGGATTTAGTCCATCTTTCAATTTTATTATCGGGTATTCCTATCTTTTTTAATGACTCTAATTTGACCATTTTAGTCACCTCTAATAAATAACTATTATACTTTTATAGCGTTTAAAATGCAATGAAAAGATAGGCCCTAAAAGGGCCCTTTTTATTTCTTTTAAATGAAAAAACAACGGAAAACCGTTGTTTAAGTCAAAATGGTGTCCACGGCGTGATTCGAACACGCGACCATTCGCTTAGAAGGCGAGTGCTCTATCCAGCTGAGCTACGCGGACGTATTCCAAATGACTCATTCATTATAATACAAAAACGTTTAAATTACAAGCCTTATTTAAAAAGAAAAGCAAAAAACGAATTAAATAATTCCAATGATTTATGCGAAGTATAATCAATGGCATTAGATATTTTTTCACCCAAGCGCGATGAACCATTGGAATAATCCACTATTTCAGGAACAATATAATCATTTATATCCACATAATTGCCACTTTCGACATCTTCTTCGAATTTCTTAATTTGTTCTTCGGTAAATAAGGCCTTATTTTGATTTAATCTCTGTAAGTATCCTGTGGAACTGATGGCGTATAAACACAAGAACATAATAAACAAGAAGATTAAAACACGACCAAACACTTTTGAACTCTTTTTCTTATCATCCATATTAATCACCTACATATTCTAGAATAACATCGGCAAGCAAAGCCAGACTTCTTTTTACTTCATCCATACTATTATGTGGTCCCCCAACTTCAAGTAATATAACATTGGAATTTAAATCCTGATTGTAACTACTACTTTGGCGCACATAAATCCCCCTTGATATCTTATTATTCTTATTCTTTAATTTTTTATTTAGTTCATCCGAAACTTGATAATTGCGCGGATATGTTTCATGTTTGCCACCAATAACGAACATCATCCTGGCCATCTTATAACCGTTTACCTCTACTGTTGATGCCTCATAGGAGGAAGAATCGCGATGTAAATCTATATATAAAATAGTCTTATCATTAATGTTTTTAGTTAGCAGTTCTCGCGTTATTTTATAGGAATCATTATAACTATAATTATGAGCTTCTAAAGATTTTTTTATATTCGTATCTTCAACGACAACCTCTAAATCTTTTTTATTTAATATATCACTTAGATATTTAGCTGCCTCATAGACATTGCCATCTTTGTACTCTTCTGTTTGGTGCGTATTATAAATATATATTCGCGGTTTTATTGCCTCTATTTCACTGAAGGTTGGCAATTCTATTTTATTTTTTATTTCTTGATCTTTGGCCTTCTCCTTGTAATTAAGTCCTAAAGAAAGCAAGATTTTTTCAGAATTCAAAGTGATTTTTTTTAATTTTCCAATATTGCCCTCAAGCAAATAGCCTTCGCTCACATTATTTATTAAATAATTATTAATTAGAAAGGAAATTATTACTAACATTATCCAAAAAATAAAGTTTTTTTTCTTGTTTTTATGGGATTTAAATTGCCTTTTCATAGTATCACCAATTATATTATAGAAAAGAAAAGTTGAAAAAAATGTAAAAAAAAAGACGATTACTCATCTTTTTTTATCAAATTGTATCCCCTTTTGGTAATGTCTTCAATTAATTGTTTATCGCTCATAATACTGATAGTATCGGCACTATATTCGTTTAAAGAGGCAATGCCGTCAGCATTTATTAGAACTTTTAAAAATTCAAAACGATTATTTTTTATTAAATGACAAATATTGGCACAGATAGTATCCGAATATTCGATGCCAAATAAGGCAAAAAGCAAAAGTAATAAATTATATTCTCCTATTCCTTCACTTACCGTATTATTGATGATTTCTTCATTAATGCCTTTGGCCGAAAGGAAAGCAATTAATTGTCTAAAAGATATATCCACACTGGAAAATAAGATATTTAGAAGACCAAAGGAATTCTTTTTTAATAATCCAACTACTAGCCTTTTTTCTTTGATATTAAGAGCGCTATAATTGTGACTTAGTATTTCACCCTTAAAAATCTCATTATCTTTTTTGTATTTATTATATTCTTCATCAATAACCATTTCGGGAATATCTCGCCAAGCACGATTAGTTATAATCCCGTGATTCTCAATGTAATGAACACTTTCTGCACCTAAAGATAAGGTGTTGTTATAAAATTTCATTATATCTTGATTGTTTTTTGCAGCCTCATTACTAGCTAAATAGGCCTTTATAAAGGAAAGCAATATCTCATCAGGCATTTTAAAAACAGAGGCCTTGAGCAAGGTAAATATAGTATCAACATCAAAACGCGAAGCTATATCGATGATGAAACTTTGAATTTCTTCTTGATGTTCATGATATTTACGCAATAAATCTTCATTTGTAAGCATATTAGCACGTGTAGCCTCATCTATGACATAAGGTACAAATAAAGGATATTTTTTTTCAAAGTCATTTACCTTTTTCATAACTGCTTCCTTTCTCCACAAAGTAATATACTACTAGAAATAAGAAATAAAGTCAATGAATTTGACACATTATTGACAATTATTTCGAAATATAATTTTTGATGACATAATTAACTTTGTCCTTTTCTTTAAGTTCCTCTAAAAAGGCATCTATTTGGAGCATTGCTTTATAATCCATACTTTCATAGACAACGTCTAAATATTCCATAAATTCTGCTGAAAACACTTTACTATCATACAATTGGAAGAGAAAGGTAGGAAGATAGTATTCTCTTGGGGGATTAGCATAGTAAAAATAGAGTTCTAAAATAAAATCGACAAGATTATAATAAACCGAATAGAATTCACGTTCATCATCGATAATGACACTATCTATGTCCACCAGTTTTATCTTTTGACCATTCCACAGGATATTTTTATTGTGAATATCATAATAATATAGGCCAAAACTCATAAGTTCATCTAATGACTTTCTTAACTGTCCGATTATCTCTTCACGATTTAAAAAACTTCGCATTTTCATAAAGTATTTTATCGGTAAATGGCCCAAGTGTCTTTTTTGCGCATATGCCTGATATGGAGCTGAAGGATCATCATAAATGGCTGTTATTTCGGGATAAGAATTATTTTTTAGTTTATCATAAATGCTCATATAGCGGTTTAGAGCCTTAGATGCCTGTGGACAATATTTATAAACAGTTAAAAAAGTCATAAGTATTCTTTTATTTTTCAGATAATCCAGTTGCCATTTATTTAAAACTTTATGTGCCATTTCTCTACCTCAAGATACCCTTTATTCTATCATGTTCAATAAAAAAAGACAAGAAGCCTAATTCTTGTCTGTTGAACCAAATCCACCGGCTCTTACACCACTAGCTTGATCGTTATCACAGATTAAATATTTCATAAACATTACTTGACCTATGACATCGCCCTTCTTAACTTCTAAATCATGATCAGAAAAGTTAAAATAAGCAAAATAGAAATGACCATCATTGGTTTCATTTTCATAATAATCTGAATCTATTATTCCAATACTATTAGCCAAAACAAAGCCCTTTTTAGGGCCACTACTACGATTGGCTAACATATACCACTCGTCATCTTGACAATAAGCTTTTAAACCCGTAGCAATAAGTGTTGGTTTCATTCCTGGTTTAAACATAGGAATAACGGTATCCTCAGCGGCTTCAATATCATAGGCCGCCGAATTCTTTGTCTTTCTTATGGGAATATTGATATCTTTATCTTCCCAACCTTTGGCTATTTCAAATCCTCTAACTTTATCCATTATTATATTCTCCTAATCTAACAGCATCTTTTTCGTGTAAAACAACTTCATTACTTAAAAGAGATTTTTTAACATCAACTATTCTTTGGTTTCTGCTTCCTCTATAGACAATTGATAGATCCTTTTCTTCCTCATGGAACTCGCCATCGACTAAGACATCAATGTAGGAAATAAATTCCTTAGTGAAATCATATTTAGAGGCCATAACGTCCATAATCTGTTTATCAAATAAGTATCCAGAAAAAGCCCATATATCCTTTTCGGGATAAACCTCTTTAACGCGTTTAACTAAAGGAAGTAATGCTTTTTGGTTAGCTGGTTCAAAGGGTTCCCCACCAAGGAGGGTTAACCCCTTTATATAATCTGGCTTTAAGTCTTCAATTATTTCTTCAATAACTACATCTGTAAATTCTATTCCTGCTTTGAAATCCCAAGATTCAGGATTA
>CAJTKV010000062.1:0-381 GCA_910577075.1 uncultured Bacilli bacterium | reverse complement strand
CTCCCTAGTCTTACCCTCATTCCAGAAGTTTTCTCCTAAATATCCACAAGTACGACGAGTTACATTCATCTTACCTTTATCTTTATTTCCACAATTAGGACATTCCCATTGTAGATCTTTATTTAATTTAATTTCTCCATCAAATCCACAGACATGACAGTAATCTGATTTAGTGTTAAATTCACCGTATTGAACATTGTCATAGATAAACTTAACAACTTCCTCCATGGCATCTAAATTGTGCTGCATATTTGGTATTTCAATGTATGAAATAGCTCCACCTGTTGATAGTTTTTGTAACTTAGCTTCAAATCCTAATTTGGTGAAAGCATCAATCTTTTCACGAACATCAACATGGTAAGAGTTTGTATAATATCCCTT
>CAJTKV010000061.1:682-8127 GCA_910577075.1 uncultured Bacilli bacterium | reverse complement strand
TCTTAAAGGAATATAGTAAACTTTATCTTGGTAATCAATATGAAGCAAACTATTTTGCCCCCGATTATAGTCTTTCACAACACCATAGTTTACCCCGGCAATTAAAACACTTAAACCTATTAGATCTTCCATTAGATAATCGTCTTTATCCAACTCTAAATCTTCTCTTTTAACATAGAGATTTAGTCCCTTAAAGGGTATAACTTGATTAATATCATCAAATCCCACAAGAGAAATCATATCAAAATTTTTATGTATTCGGTAAGATTTTATTTTAAATTCTTGGTGATTAATGAGAACATAAGAACCAACTTTAAAAACTTTCTCCTTTAATTCAAAATCACTAACAATTCTTATTTCTCCCTTAATACCGTGGGTATTAACAATTTTTCCTACAAAAACCTCTTCCATATAATCCCTCTTTAATTGTCTATTATATTATTATGAAGCATCAATTTCAAGTAAATTATCACAAATTAAGTTATCATAATAATTTTGTTTTATCTCTAATTCTTCCTTACTGCGTACAGTATAACCTAAAACTAAATAATTGGCTCTTAAAAATTTTAATCTTTTATCATTGATGATATCCATCTTAATATTGATAAAATCATATCTTTTAAAAAAGCGCATTTTACTTAAATTCTTTTTATTAACTAAATACCCTAAAATGACATTTGGTCTATTCTTATAAAACCATCTTAGTGTGCTAATATTAAATGATTGAATCGCATAAAGTCCTTTATAATCATCCAATATTTCGGCAACTTTGGATTCAAACATTCCTCTTTTTTTGCGCGTCTTTAACTCGATTATTAGAGGAACCCTTCCTGCAACCAGCTCCAACATTTCCGCTAAAGTTGGAATGGGATATTTGGCAATATAAGTTAATTCATCATGACTCAATTTTTCGATATCCCCCTCTAAATGCAAGAGTCTTTCCATATCTTGATCATGAAACACAATAATTGTCCCATCTAAGAGCATTCTAACATCAATTTCCACCGTGTAATTTTTTTCTATAGCTTTTTCAATAGATTTTAATGTGTTTTCATATACACCTTTATTATCATAAATACCTCTATGGGCAATTAAGCTACCACTTAGGAATTCTTTATTTTTCAATTTACTTCACCTTAAGTATTATATCAAAGAATTATAATATAATAAATAAAAAAGGAAAATTTATTTTTCCTTTTTAACCCACAATATAGGGATTATCCCTTGTTCCCGTTCCTCTCATTATTCTTACACTTTCCTTTAAGAAAGCTGTTGGGCGAACACCCATTGACTCACTCGCATAACTGTTTCCCACATAGTAAGAAGAAAAATTAACATTACTTCCATATGTTGAAGGACTTAATGTCCATTGACTACCCCCATTAAAGTTAAGCCAACTATCGGCATAACAGTCACTTCCCGAATTAGAGGTAATATCTATGGATGAACATGCCGCATTTTCCGTTAAATCGATAGAATAACCAAAATCACTAGGATACATCAACCCAATAAAACCTGTCCATTCCACTGGATAATTGTTATATGTACTTTTACTTCTTTCTCCTTTATAAAACCAATCTGCATTCATTTTTTTATCGGGATATTCCAGAGCTGTACTTCCAAGTTTCCAGACTACCCTCTTAAGCATCTTCTTAGAAGACTCTTTAAGCCCTGTCTCAGAAAAATCGCAATCTGTTTTATAAGTCTTATCGGGATATGTATTTATCGCGCATTCTCCCTTACTTCGGTTAAAATAGGCATCTTCATTTAACGTACTCATAAGGGTACTATTAGCCCAGTTATTGCTAGAATTAGAAAAATTATTTTTAAGTCTTATATCCCATGCATAGCTGCCAATCGATTCATTCCTAATGATTTTTATATAACTTCTCTTATTGCCCTCTTCATCGCTCACATTATTCATAAGCCCAATAATTCGCCATAGTTCTCCATTAAACTCAAGATAATTATGTGGATCGTTTCCTACAAATCGCAAATTATTGTCAATTGTCCCGTCATACATTAATTCTTGATTGGTGTTGGATATCTCGTCGAGATAATCGCTTGCTAAAACATCGCTAGGTTCTTTTATTTCCTCCGCTAAATTGTCTCTTTCCAAAGCATTAGCACTAATTCTACATTGAAATGCTATTTGGATAGAATCATCATCTTCAGTACCTATAAAAGACTTCACAAGTCTAATAGTTAAATTACCATCTTGCTTCTCTTGAGCCCTAAGGATAAACTCCGATGGATTTATCTTTATATTGGCATATTCATTGTAATTATTATCTTCCGAGTAATCACAATTAATAATGGCATCAGCATCATACTGTTTACTCTTATTTTTTACGACAAAATTCAAAGTTACTTCATCACCTAAACTTTTTAATTCCCTTGCGACAAACGAAATAATTTTACCATCAGTAGAAATAGAAGCAACAGATGAATCATCCGTCTTCGTTTCAATAAAGACAATATTATTATCAAAATCTTGAGGATTTGTTCCAATCCTTAAAGTTCCATTTATTATAAGTGTTGTTGTCACTGCTGCGAAGCCAATCGCCATAAAAAGAATAGTTGCTAATATAAATAATTTATGTTTTCTCATAAAATCCCTCATTTTTAGTTATATTACCCACAAATCAGTTTTATATTAGTTATATTTATAAAGTAATTAAAAAAAGATAACTAGCGTTATCTTTTTCAATTATATCCCCATTTCTTTAATTTTTCCTTAAGTTCAGTCTTACTTATTGCATCTCCCACTTTTACAGCTGATTCATCATCTAAATCCATAATTACATCATATCTTAAGGTCGTTTTATCGTCTCCATTATACTTTATACTTAAATTATTTAAGACAATACCCTTATCCCTAGTATCAATATTAACTATCATTTTATAATCTTCTCTTTTTAAATTATAATCACTATCTAAATACGAATAACCATTATTCAAAACTTTCTCTAACGAATCATAATAAGTTCCAAGTTCATCATAATATTCGCTTAAATTTATCTCTTTAGTCAATTTAATACTCTTAATCTTATTTAGACTTATCTTAACTACTAAATTCTCTTTAGATGTAAATCCATCTAATAACACTTCTTCTCTAGTTAATTTTAATGTCTTAGGCGTGAAAAGTATGAGTAATACTATTACCGTAATTAATACTACTCCACCAATTACTCCATATTTAATTTTCTTATCTACATCTTTAAATATATCTTTCATAGTACATTATTCCTTTATAATTACATTTGATGTAGACCAAGATAAAGGTGCTTTATTATATGATGTTAAAATCCAACTTCGAGTATATTCATCTTTGACATATACTGTCGCATTTGATGGCATAGATATAAATATTTCTTTACTTCCATTAGCTTGCACTTTACTTATATCAAAATTACTTACATCTAAACTTGTTAAGTTACTACAACTCTTAAACATAGAATTCATATTTGTTACTTTGCTTGTATTAAAATTACTTAAATCTAAACTTGTTAAACTACTACAATTATAAAACATAGCAACCATATCTGTTACTTTACTTGTGTCAAAGTTACTTAAATCTAATGAGGTTAATTTATTACATCCACTAAACATACGCCCCATATTTGTTACATTACTTGTGTCGAAGTTACTTACATCTAAATTTGTTAAATAGCTACAATCACTAAACATAGAATTCATATTTGTTACTTTACTTGTATCAAAGTTACTTAAATCTAAACTTGTTAATTTGCTACAATTATGAAACATAGACCTCATATCTGTTACCCTACTTGTATTGAAATTACTTAAATCTAAACTTGTTAAACTACTACAATTATGAAACATAGCAAACATATTTGTGACATTACTTGTGTCGAAGTTACTTAAATCCAATGAGGTTAATTTATTACAATTATAAAACATATTACTCATAGATGTTACTTTACTTGTGTCAAAGTTACTTAAATCTAAACTTGTTAAACTACTACAATCACTAAACATAGAATTCATATTTGTTACTTTACTTGTATCCAAATATTCTAATCCTTCAATAGTTTTTAAAGAAAAAAAGTCAGAAAACAAATATGAACTATTAGGATTTGCCATTATCTTACCATTTGCTTGAATATATAAAGTATATTTTGATGCATCATCTTCATTCGCTACTAAATAACTCATAACACTACTATCTTGATTTTTTGATACATCAAATTTATATGCATACCCGCTTTTTTCGGATATTGTAGGTTCAAATACAACTTTTGCTATATTAGTTTTATATTGCCAGAAAGCCTTACTATTCGATTTTACCATTAAAGTAGGAATTGAATTCCAATGGGCATATAATGTCTTATTTTCCGTTATATCTACTTTTGTTGTACTTGTTATCTTATCTCCACCAGTTGTCTCTGTATACCAGCCATCAAAAGTGTATCCATTTCTTGTTGGAGTTGGTAAAGTATTACCAAACGTTGAATTATATGTAACTGTTAATACTGTTGTTATATAGTTTCCTCCATTAGAATCAAATGATACAGTATAAGTATTAGGATTCCAGTTTGCTACATAATTTCTATTCCCTATACTTCCAGTTGCTATGGTTAAATTCTTTTCTTTAGTATCTCCATTACTTCCCGTCCATCCTGTGAATGTATATCCTGTTCTTGTTGGATTATTTAAGGTTATATCATTACTTGTTACTTTATAACTTGTTGGATTTTCACCACTCACGTTTCCACCATTTAATTCATATGTAATAGTATAAGTGTTTTCTATTGTATTTATAGAAATATTTACATTACTTGCTGGCATTGTAAAGGTGTTTGTTGTTTTATCTCCTGTTATTTCTTTAAAAGTATATCCATCTTTAATTGCATAACTTACATTCACATTTTCACCATATTGATAACTTGTTTTATTGGTAACAGTTGATACACCAGCATCCTTATTAACTGTTAAAGTATAAGAGTTTCTTGTATAGTAATAATTTATTTCAGCACTTCCATCACCCAATACTGTAACACTTTCTTTTGTAGGAGATGTAAATCCTGTATAATTTTTCGTATCTGGTGTTGCACTTGCATTTGTTGTACCCTTTAATGATTCTGTATCAATTAAAGTATAATTTTCCTCATTTTTAGGAACATCATTTGCCCCAATATTTTGTTGCCAGTGTTTTACTGTATATGTTATATCTGTTTTAGCACCCCAGTGGGCATATAATGTCTGATTAGCTGTTAATTTTACTATGGTGTCTTTAGTCACTTGGGTTCCACTTATTTTATTCGTAAACCATCCAATGAAGTTATAACCTGTTCTTGTTGGTGTTGGTAATTCGCCATATTTTTCATCAAATGTGACTTCCTTTGAACTTGGACTTACACTTCCTGTATTTCCATTAAATGTAACTGTATATTTCTTTGCTTCATACTTAGTATGAATATTTATCTTTTCACCTTCTTCTAAATATTTATCATCTTCAAGCTTTGTATCATCATCTTTATACCATCCAACAAACTCGTAACCTTCCTTTTCTGGAGTTGGTAAACTCTCTTTTATTGGCTTTGATAAATCTATTTCTACTTCTGTTGGTGTTCCATCTATATTTATTGTTATGGTTTTCTTTTTGACATTCCATTTAGCTATTAAGGTTATATCACTAGTAGATGTTACTTTCGTTGTACTTGTTATCAAAGTATTATTTAAATACCATCCCAAAAAACTATATCCTCTTTTTATCGGTATTTCTAATTCTCCATAATCGGAATTATATTTAACTGTTTTAGTTGTTATAGTATTTCCCCCATCAGAGTTAAAATTAATTGTTATACTATTAGCTTCCCACTTAGCATACAACGTTTGATTATCTTTTAAATCAACTTTAGTATTTGCTTTTATTTCATCAGTATATTCCGTATTCGTATACCATCCTGCAAAGTTATAACCCATTAAAGCTGGTATTGGTAATTCTCCATATGTCTCACTATTAATAACAGTCTTAGTTTTAGGGGTAACGCTTCCTCCTTGTGCATCAAATGTGATTGTATACTTCCTTTTAATTAATTCCGTTACTATTTTATATCCATTTTCAAAAACCATCTCTTTGCTACTCTGAGTAAATGTTGTATGAGTTAAGGAATTATTTTTTATTTCTTCATCACTCATTTTTTTAATCTCATCTATTGTCTTACCTTCAATGATATAAATCTCATGAAATCCCATATCTAAGCCTTCGATTACTAATTCTGCTTCATCTCCTGTTGTTATATATTTCTTTTCACTATCTAAGATGACTAATTGGATATTAGATAAAGGATCATTGTTTTTATCCACTAAATAACCTGAAAAGTTGTAGTTACTTGACTCATTTTCAACTGGTGTAGTACCCAAGTTATCTCTTTCTACAGCATCAAATGATAGATTACAGTTTAATCCTAGTTTCATATCTTCAACCATTGATCTTTTTAATGTCATTGTAATCTTACCATTAGCCGTTGTTCTAGCTGGTATAACATCATCCATATTTGAATAGACAACATCTAAATAATCATCGACATTAAGCCCCGTCTTTTCTTCAGTTATATCTTCTAGTTCACATTCTACATTTACTCTTGCATCATAATTTTTGCTTGCATTTGTAACTTCATAGTCCAGTTCCTTTGATTGCCCTAATTCGTGCATCTCCACATCAAAGGTTAATGCCTGTCCATTTGTCGATATCGTTTTCTTAGACACATCCTCTGAATTAATCATCGACTTGCTAAAATAAATAGCATAGTCCTTTCTATTCGTCGAAATGGCTATACTTCCATCCAAAACTAATGTCGTTGTAACAGCCGCAAATGCCACAGCCATTACCGTAATCACTCCTAAAATTAATATTTTTTGCTTTTTTCGAATTTTACAACTCTCCTTACTATACGTTAAATATAACACATAATAGCAATCAATTACAACTGAAAATAGCAAAATACTATCTTTTTTCTATAAGCATGCAAAAATATTTTTAGGTGACTAACTATTAAAAGTCAAGAGCTTTAAAATAGTTTGTTGTAAATTGGAAAGAAACCCATGCCAAAAAGATTTCACAAAAGTGAAATTTTGAAAAAAGTTGTAAATAGCAAATTTATTTCAATAAAGACGGATCAAAATCAATGTTGTTTTTCTCTAAGCAGTAAATAACTCTAATCAATTTTTTACAAACATGAGATAAAGCAACTCTATGACATTTGCCTTCAGAACGTTTCTTAAGGTAATAATCATAAAATGTTGGTGAATATCTTAATATGCTCATTGAAATATTCATAATAGAATATCTTAAATGTCCAGAGCCGTGTTTTACCATTTTACCATTAGATTGTAATGTGCCAGATTCTATAACACTAGGTTCAAGGCCAGCAAATGCAAGCATTTTATTTGGAGAAGAAAAATTATTAAAATCTCCA
>CAJTKV010000061.1:0-672 GCA_910577075.1 uncultured Bacilli bacterium | reverse complement strand
TCAGATAAAATGGTAGCAGCAGATATTTCACCTAGTCCTGGAATAGATAACATTCTAGGATTAAGTTCTTTGATAATTGTTGAAATTTGTTTATTTATTGAATCAATTTTATCATTAAGGTTGTTAATAAGAGAAACATAAGTGGAAATAAGCAAATCGGAATTTTCATCATGATGCCCAACAGAATTTTTAGCAAGTTCTTTAAGTTTAGCAAACTTTGCATAAGAAAATTTACCATGAGAAATACTTTTTAAAGAATCATAATCTCTCATTAATGATATGTGTTCAACATTCTTGTATTTTTCTAAAATATAAAGCAATGATGAAGATATAGTATTATTAAATAAAGGTTTTAGTTCAGGAAAAGATTTATCAAGCTCATTTGTTAATAATACTTGAAATTTGCTTCTTTCCTTAATTAATTGTTCCCTACTTCTACATAGTGACTTTAATGTATAAATGTTGTATAATAAATTCGAATTTGGTTTGAAAGGAACAGACATAAGGTAATTTGCAATAGTTAAACTATCAGCTTTATCAGTCTTAGTTCTACGTAAGCTTCGAGTTTTTAAAAACTGATGAATGACAAGTGGATTCATTCTCATGAAAGAATAACCTTGATTAATTAAAAACAGTTCCAAGTTCAACGAATAATGTCCAGTTGCTTCAAAA
>CAJTKV010000060.1:3155-8232 GCA_910577075.1 uncultured Bacilli bacterium | reverse complement strand
AAACAATTTATTGTTTTCACACGTTCATTGATTATGTCAATGTACAAGTGTGTTTTACTAAATTGACACCATTTAGTATTAAAGGACTACGATTTTAAAAATAATCGTAGTCCTTTTCTTCGGTATAATTTGTTAATTCTACCTCTTTTGATGTATCTTTAACAATATCATTAATATCAGAATCACTATATAAATGATTATCAAAACATTCTTTTAGTTGTTTACTAATTAAATCTTTTTCTTTATCAGTACCAATAGATAGTATCTTCTTAAATATACCTTTTAGTAATTGAAGCAAATTAGAAATAAAACTTTTTAAAGAATCATATTTGTTATTTACTTTTTCAAGTTCATTTCTTAAATATTTTATTTCATTATCTTTTTCATCATTAACTGCTAAAAAGACTTTATAATATTTAATTTCTTTTTCTAATTCTTTATAAAGGCCTTCACTTTTGGCAACCATATTAACTGCCTCATTTGCTTGTTTTAAATAATCCATTAGTTCTAAATAGGTATTATAATCAAATACTATTTTCTTATTTAAGATACCTTTAGTTTTGCTCTCCATTTTATTAATGAGTGTTCTATATTTGCGATTAAGTTCCCATTTGGCATTATCTAAATCTTTATTGAATATTCTTGTTACTTGTTTTAGTTGTTTCGGAGTAAGATTTTTTACACCTGTATTTTTTTGTCCTCTTTCTAATTTAAAACCATTTTTATTTAACCGATTACAATATTTATCTTGTAGTTCACTTAAATGAATACTATTTTTGATGTATGCCTTTTTAGAAATAGAGTATCTTTCCTTATTTACTCGTTTATCAAACTTTTTAACAAGTGGTACAACAACTAAATGAATATGAGGTGTTTTTTCATCCATGTGCAGTGTTGCATGAATAATTTGTTCTTTTTTATAACCCATATCTTCATAAACAAAATCTAATACAGTATTTGCCCATTTCATTAATTCTTCTTTAGATAAACTATCAAAAAATATCTTATCACTGGTAAAAAGTATTTCATCAGCAACAACACTTTTTGAATCATTTACCATTTGATAAAAGCTTTTCTTTCTATCAGATCTTTGATTTTTCATTCTTTCGTTAAATTCTAAACGATAATCTTTTGTTATTTCATAAAATTTTTCAATATATTTCTTATCACACTTGATAAGTTCAATATTTTTAGAACTATCTTCTATTCTAATATCAGGATTTGTTTTATAAGATTCTTTTTCTCTCTTGTTATGCTTACCTCTATTAGATAAATCACTCAATGATTTAACACCTTTACACCTAAATATAGCATAACTCATTGTTTGCCTCCTTTGTCTTACCAATACGACTTAGGATTGCACTTTCCATATCTAGTGTTATCACACCTAATCTTAATGTTTTATCATCATACCTTTTTGAATCAGATAAAACAATTAATCTTAATACTTTTTCATAATCTCCATTAGGGATAAATCCAACATCTTCTAGCTGGTCGTCTGTTGCAATTTCATAGTAATTTAGTTTTAATTTATCATTTTTGATAGTGTCTTTCAATTTATCAAAATATTCTTGTGCCTCTTTGTGTGTTTTTCCTTCGTGATTCATAGCAATCTTAGAACCACTAGAATCAGCAAAGATACTCCAATTACATGGAACACCATATTCATTATGAAAGTTTACTAAATCGGCTAGAAAGTTCTTTCTATATTCGATATATTTTAGTTGTGTTTGTTCTCCAACCTTTTTAACTTCAATGTTATCAATATAAGTAGCAATAATTCTTTTCATTTCTTCTCTTGGAGAATTAGTTAAACTTAAAATATTTTCCATAATTTTATCAGGATAAATAAGTTCATCGATTTTCTTAGTATCTTCTAAAATTAACAAGTCATTAGTAGTAAAATTAAAATTCTCATATTGCTTTTGTTCTTTGATTTTCTTATTTAATTCTTCAATATTAAACTCGATAGATTTTAATTCATTACCAAACTCATCCATTTTAACAATGCCTTGCATATACGCACTTTTAATTCTATCTTTTTGTTTTTCTAATTCTTTAATCTTCTTAGTAAATTCTTCGGTATTATTGTCTAATTTAGATTTAATAAAAGGGGTATAATATTTATTAATTAAGTTATCTTTTTGAATTAATTCGTATAATTCTATCAATAATCCATTTTTAATTTCTTCTTCCTTGTAGTTTGTTTTACATTTTTTGCATTTATAATAATAGTATTTCTTGCCATTAGATTTGGTAGTAGCACAGCCACCTAGAAATCTTCCACACTCTGAACACTTTAGTTTGTTAGTAAATAGATAAGTGGCTGTTCTTTCATAATGCCTAGCATTTCTTTTCTTTTGATATTGACAATTATCCCATTTTTCTTTAGATACAATAGGTTCAACAACATTTTCATAATAAGTAGGATTTTTTGTTTTCTTTCCATGAAGATAATCACCTTTATAAAGTTCGTTAGTCATTATCTTACCGATAGTAGAATCTTTCCAATTTGTTTTACCTAAAACTTGTTCTTTATTATAGATATTTGCGATTGCTTGATAACTTTTACCTTCTAAATATAAATCATACATTCTAATAACTATATCCTTAGTCATTGGATCAGGGACTAACTTTTTATTATCTCTTTTGAATCCAAGTGGTGTATGATTTGGAATGTGTCCAGCTTGAATCGCACCCACCATTCCAAACTTTGTTCTTTCTGAACATTTTTCTATTTCATTTTGACTTACACTTGTCATAATTCTTAAAGTTAATCTTCCAGTAGATGTAGTATTTGATGAATCATTTAAACAATCTATATCACATCCTGCATTATCAACTACTGTCATTAGTTTTTCAACATCATATACACTTCTAGTAAGTCTATCCATTTTAAAAGCAACTATTACATTGATTGTACCGTTTTTAACATCTTTTAACATTTCTCTATATGCTGGTCTTTTATCGTTTTTAGCACTTATTCCTTCATCAGCATATACTTTATATACTTCATAACCTTTACGCTCACAAAGTGCTTTTAGTTGTTCTTCTTGTTGTCCTAAACTAAACCCTTCACGAGCTTGGTCGAGTGTACTCACTCTAATGTAAATCCCTGCAATTTTCTTTACTTCGTTCATTCTTTCATCTCTCCTTTTCTTTTTTTTAGAGAGATTAAAAGTACAAAAAGACCATACTTTTAACCTCAAGTATTGTACTTCCTTTTTGCACGCCTAGTTTTAAAACAATTAATTTGTTTTAATATGAACTTCTAAATCCTTTAATTTAATGCTTTTAGAATAGTCATTTACAAATAAAGTATCACTTCCATTGAATATTAAATAATTATTCTTTTTGATTGTTATAATATGTGGACTTACATAAGCAATGTTAGTTCCTTTAATATTGATAATACTTCCTTTTTTAATAATGGGTTTAACGCAAGCAAATCTACATATCATTTCAATCCTTTTTAAGACTTCCTTATCAAACTCTAATTCCTTAACAACATCCATACTCTTCACTTCCAATCCTTAAATAACAAAAAAACTAGACGGTACTTCTAGTTAATATTTATTACTCTCGAATAAAAAGTTCGAGTTTCCTATCAATCTGGTGCCTGCGGCCGGACTTGAACCGGCACGATATTGCTATCATTGGATTTTGAGTCCAACGCGTCTACCAATTTCACCACGCAGGCGTTTCACTTCTTAAGTATAACACAAATTTTCAAATTAATCATCTAAAATTACACCTAAAATGTTAATTAATTCAATTGCTTGAACTTCCGTCACGATCATTCCGCGAACTAAGGCGGGTGAAATCTTTATTCCGTCAATCTTATTTGAGGCGATATTTATGTCCATCATTGGAGTATCAACAATTTCAATATTAGAAAAATCATTGTTGATAAATTCAATATCTTTAAATTCTATTGAGGAAAAATTGCCATTTTGCATATTATTTTCCCTTAGGACGGTATTGAGAATTCTAGTACTACTAAACATTCCATATCGCATATTATTCTCCTTAAACTTCACATACCTAACAAAGGAATCGATAAAATCTATGCCAATCATATGACATTGTTCAAAAAGAACGGAATGAATACTTGCGGATACCATCTTAATATTGGAAAATTCACATTTATAAAAACGACAATTATAGAAAGTGCATCTCTCCATATTGCCAAGGAATGTACATTCTTCAAACACGCAGTTATCAAAGGAAACATTATCAAGTTCGTTGGCAAAAGTAAATTTTACGAATTTATTAAAGTCGTTTGATGTATCGTCGACTTCCTTGGCTTCAAATAACATCTCTGGTTCAATATACTTTTTATTCACCTGTTTCATCTTTATATATTGAAGTGAACAATTCAGTTTCACTCTCTCCTGTATTTTCTTCTTTGCTAACTTCTGGCAAGTCTTCTAATGTGGCAAGTCCAAAGTAATCTAGGAATTCGGAAGTCGTACGATATAAATTTGGTCTTCCCGGCATATCGGACTTTCCAGCTTCTTTTAATAATCCCTTTGCTACTAATTTTCTAATAAGTTGACCACTGGCAACTCCTCTAATTTCACTTACTTCAGGGTTAGATATTGGTTGGTTATAGGCTATAATGGCCAAAGTCTCTAAAGCTGCCTGACTCAATTTATTCGTTCCTGGTGTAACAACTAATTTTTCATAGTACTCCTTATGTTCTTGTTTAGTAGTCAACTTAAAGGCATCTCCCAAATAGGAGATTCTAAGACCACGATCATCGGCTTCATAATTCTTTTTTAAGGCCGTTAGCAACTCCTTGGCTTCTGTCTGGTTAATATTCATTATTTCACATAGGCTTTTTAAATCAATTCCCTCATCACCCATGACAAATAAAATTCCCTCTAATATTCCTAGTTGTTTCATAATATCACTTCATTTCTATTATTATTTCTCCAAATGTTTTATCTTGCGTTAAAGTAATTTCCTTATTTTTAGACATCTCTAAAATGGAAAGGAAAGTAACTACCACATATGGCTTACTTATGCTTTCAAAAAGATTACTTACACAAGGTTCATAATGTGCTTTCCAGTT
>CAJTKV010000060.1:0-3145 GCA_910577075.1 uncultured Bacilli bacterium | reverse complement strand
GCTTTCAAAAAGAGAGGTAAACTCGCATCTTTTACGAGTTTTTAAAATATTTCTTATTTGATGTGTTCTTTCTGTAACACTTAATTCCCTCTTAGTAATTTTGGTATTGAGAGGTTTATTTAACTTTTGACGCGATAAAAATAATTCAAAAGCATTAACTAAATCTTCGACACCAACTTCCCCATCAGGAACAATGTGCTCATCTCTAAACTCGCTTAAATCGCTTGGAAGTTTTGTATAGAATTCACTTCGCTTCTCTTCTAATTGTTTAAATGATGATGTAAGTTCTTTAACTTTCTCATATTCAAGTAGTTTATTTCTTAAATCCTCTTCCGAATTTAATTCATATTCATTGTCCTCTTCATTTTCATCCTTTTTGTTTAGAAGGATGCGACTTTTTAAATGGATTAATTCGGCAGCCATGACTAAATATTCACTTGCTATATCCACACTCATGTCTTTACTTTGATTTATAAAATCTAAATATTGTTTGGTTATCGATGAAACATTGATTTCATAGATATCCATTTTACTACTTCTTATTAAATGCAATAAAAGGTCCAAAGGACCTTCAAAATCGTTTATACAAAAATTGTATGTCATTTACAATCATATCCTTTTCCAATTTGCGAATACGAGACAACTTTTGCTTCCGTATCCATCGCATAATAATTATAATCTGTAACTGTATTTGGCATCTTAAATGCTGGGTCTTCTAAGTTAATATTCGCTTTAAATACAAAGCCATTTTCTGTTTCAACAACACTTGCTATTGTACCTAGAGCTTGGGCCTTAGCATCGTATTGACGCTTAAAATTCAAATATTCTTGAGAAGTATAATCGCCGACGTTGTAGTTTGTCGTATCATTTATTCGAATAAGGTAATTATTCTTGAAGACATATTCAATAGTAGAATTTTTCAAAGTACATGTTAAAGAGCCGAGACCCGATTCATCACTACTGATTGTTACAGCTGGATAATCCGCTTCTTTCATGTGGACAATTTTAGCCGTATAAGTATACTCAGAATTAAAACTTAGTTTACTTGATGTTAATTCAACATCTTTGACATCAATATCCAAAGATCCCGTCAATTTAACGGCAGCTAAAAGTTGATTAGATGAGGAATAAACTTCTAGATAATATTCCTTCTCATCTAGATTAATAACCCCGTTATAACTATACATTTGGCATTTTATGACACTGCCTGTTGTCGTAAAGTTTTGCATGATAATATTTTCCGTTTTCATCTTTGTCGACATGCTCAATGGTTGTGGCTTAGATGCATCGGCAAATTCACTGTTGGCTGAAGGATTGGGAGTTGGACTGATGATGTTTGATGGCTTTCCATTAATCAATTTATATAACGTACTATTTTCATCATTCATCATCCTATTTACTATAGGTAAAGCTACCAAAACTATCGCAAACAAAACAGCTATTTCAATTACTAAAATAGGCTTGCCAATCTTATCTTTACGCAACTCTCCGATAACTTCTGCATTGACATTGCGTTGATCTTCAAAAGTATTTTGATTTTCAAGATTATTATTCACGATTATCCCCTCAATTCTCTATTTAATTATAACAAAAAAAAACGAAAAATAAAACTATTTTTCGTGATACCCATCTAAGCTAAAGCTTTTTGCTTCGGCAATTTTAACATCGACAATCTGACCAATTAATTTTTTATCACATTCGACATTAACTAATTTCATCGTCTCCGTGTATCCATATAACTTATTGCTATCTTTTTCTGATTCACCTACTAATAAGACTTTTACCGTTTTATCTAGGTATTTTTGATTGTTCATATTGGAATACTTATTAACAACTTCATTAAGACGTTGAAGTCTTTCCTCTTTAACACTTAATGGTGTTGAATCAGACATTTTAGCAGCGGGAGTTCCCTCTCTTGGGGAATAAATAAAGGTAAATGCTCCATCATATTGACATTCCTCAACAACCTTAAGGGTTTCGTTGAAATCCTCATCACTCTCATTGGGAAATCCCACGATGATATCCGTGGTAATAGCAGCATTTTTAACTTTTTCTTTAATCTTTTTATATAACTTTATATATTCTTCCTGGGTATATCTTCTACCCATAAGCTTTAGAATGCGATCAGATCCCGATTGTAAAGGGAGATGAATATATGGCATTATATTATCATATTTAGCAATTGTATCAATCATATCATCGGTAAAATTCCAAGGATGACTAGTCACAAAGCGGATTCTTTCAATACCAGTTTTGGCAACATTTTCTAGGAGTTCCGCAAAAGACATTTCTTCTTCATTATCAGTTCCATAAGCATTGACATTCTGTCCTAAAAGCGTTACTTCTTTATAGCCCTTTTCTTTTAAGCACATTACTTCTTTAATAATATCTTTACTTCTTCTACTTCTCTCTTTTCCCCTTGTATATGGTACTATACAATAAGTGCAGAATTTATCACATCCATACATGATGTTAATCCAAGCCGTGTATTTTGAATCTCTATGGTAATTTTCACCTATTTCATAGACATTTCCTTCATTACTCTTTACTTCAATATTAAGTCCATCCTGTAAATTAGTTAAATAATTAGGAAGTTCATGAATATTATGTGTTCCCAATACGAGATCAATATATTTATGCTTACTCAATATCTCATCGACGACACTTTTCTCTTGGGCCATGCAGCCACATAAAACTATTTTTATATCTTTTTTATCTTTTTTAAGATGCTTGCATCTACCTAAAAAACCAAAGACTTTGTCGTGAGCATTTTCCCTTATTGCACAAGTATTTAAGATAATTAAGTCTGCATCTAATTCACTTTCTACTCTTGTATATCCTAAATTTTCTAAAAGTCCAGAAATCTCCTCAGAATCGTGAACATTCATCTGGCAGCCATACGTCTTAATAAAATACTTCTTGTCTTTATACTTATTATTCTTTACCACATCTGTGTATATATATTCGACATTTTCTCGATGTCTTTTTTTGGCTTCATTCATATCTGGTAAATTCATAATATCACTTCCCTAACGTAAAATGATTATATCATGTAAGGTATAAATTGTAAATTGAAAACGGCTATATAAATTCTAAATTAAAAAGTCAAGTGCAACAAAAGAGTAAATTAAGTATTATTCACAAA
>CAJTKV010000059.1 GCA_910577075.1 uncultured Bacilli bacterium | reverse complement strand
TTAGATTTGGCAAGAAGAAGTAGTGCAGGAGATTTAGAAGCCCACTAATCGCAAATTATGCTCTATTAACTTATTGCGGGCTTCTAAATCTCCTGCACTACTTCTTCTTGCCAAATCTAATTCTTCCTCTTTTTTTAATGGTGGCGGTAAAATATCCGTACTCCCTATAAATAGACAAAGATCATCTCGACTAAATATACTTCGCAAATAATTCATTATTTTTTTCAACATGTGCTTTCCTCCCTTAAATATTCATTTAATATGACATCTACGCCATTTTTTAAGATATTATCATCTACTAATCCCAATAAGACATCTCGTCTTTTATTGTCTATTATGACATTATCAACTTTCACACATTTTAAAATACTCTTATTATTTACTACTTGAAATGGCACATAAAAGTACTTTTGACTCTTAAACCGGAGTTTATTACTCACTAATATAACCGGATATTTCGTTATTGGATCCTTTAAAGTATTCCCCGTATCCATATATCCTGTTAAAGTATATGCTATATCTTCATCAATTATTATGACATTATAAAGTTTTGTAATCTCTCTTTTATATTCCCTTTGACTTCTTATATACAAATAGATTATTATCGGACTTAAAACGCCCATTATAAAAATATTAACCTCATATTCATTACCCGTAACTAAATATTGAAATCCCCCAATAATTATCGTTATCACATAGAAATAAAAGGTATTCTCACCTATTTTCTTTGTTCCAAAAGTTAACAATACCATACTTAAACTAGTAACTATTTTAAATATCAATAATGTTATCTTGCTAAGGCTTAAAAAGAGAACTAAAACAGAACTCATTCCTACTAAAGAGCCAATTATTATCTTTTTTAAAGGAATATGACGATGTAAAAGAATAGATACCGAAGTAAGTATTAAATAATCATATAAAAAATTAATAATAATTACTAAATCTAAATAAACTTTCATATCATCACCAAAGACATTATAATTTATTGATTTTAAAAAACTTGTCTTTTTCTGGTAAAATTATTTAAATATTAAAAAAAGAGGACTAATCCTCTTATATATCGTTTCTATCTCTTAAGAATGGTGGTATATCATACTCATCATCGATAACACTCATAGGTTTTGTCTTACCCTTTTCTGGTGCTACTTCTTCAACGTATGTTGGCATATTATCGTTGTCCTCGAATCCTGTTGCGATTACAGTTACAATTACTTCATCATCTAAGTCTTCATTAATTACCGCACCGAAGATGATATTAATATCTGTATTGGCACTTGCTCTAACAACCTCTGCAGCATCTTCTGCTTCAAATAATGTTAATGAGCTTCCACCAGTTACATTGATAATGGCATCTGTTGCTCCAACAATTGATGTTTCAAGTAATGGACTTGATACAGCTTGTTTAGCTGCCTCAATTGCTCTATTTTCTCCAACACCTAAACCTATACCAATTAAAGCATTACCACGTTTAGCCATTACTGCCTTAACATCGGCAAAGTCAAGGTTAACTAAACCGGATACAGCAATAAGATCTGATATTGATTGAACACCTCTATGAAGAACACTGTCAACTTCTTTGAAGGCATCTACCATAGGTGTTGATTTATCAATTATATCTCTCAACTTATCATTTGGAATAACAATTAATGTATCGACATGCTTCTTCAAATCATCAAGTCCAATGATCGCCTGTTCCATACGTTTATTACCCTCAAACTTGAATGGTTTAGTAACAATACCAACAGTCAATGCTCCAATATCTTGAGCTATTTCGGCAACGACCGGAGATGCACCAGTACCAGTTCCTCCACCCATTCCACAAGTAACGAAGACCATATCTGCTCCCTCTAGAGCTTGTCTTATCTCATCCTTGCTTTCTAAAGCTGCCTCGCGTCCAATCTCCGGATTTGCTCCAGCTCCTAAACCGTTAGTAATTGAATTACCAATTTGTAATTTAATATCCGCAGGAGATGCATTTAATACTTGTAAGTCAGTATTAGCTATAATAAATTCTACACCTTTAACTCCTGATTCTATCATTCTATTTACGGCATTACATCCACCGCCACCAACACCAATTACCTTAATGTTAGCAATTTGATCCATATTTAATTCATTCATCATAAATTAATCCTCCTAATTATCAAAGAATATTCCAAATACTTTTCCCAATAGTGAATCACTTGAGACGATTCTCTTTTCACTGTTAGCACATAAAGTATCTAAATCATCCTGATTGAATATTGAATATTCTCTATCACGCAAATTTAATTTGTAATCGAAGTATTTAATCATACCTACACAAGCGGCATATTTATTGTCTCTTGCTCCTACGATATTTATCTTACCCATGGATGCAATTCTACCAAATACACTCTCGATTTCTAAAGGAAAGTCTTTTAACTCTGTCAATCCTCCTGTAACAATTATATAACTAATTTCCTTCTTTGTTAAGTAGTTTATTTCATTTTTCGCCATATTTAGCAATTCGTGGAGTCTACTCATCGTCAATTCTGTCAACTCTGCTTGATTAATTGTTACTTTTTCACCCTCTGTATTGACGACGACTTCCTGCTCTTTAGAACTTGCATATCTCTTATTAGCAAGGGCAAGTGATTCCTTTATTTTCCTACTTTGCTCAGGTGCTAACTTGTAGACAAAGCTCATATCGCTATCAATCTTTGATCCCCCTAATCCTAAGACGAGATTATTAATAATGATGCCCTTATTGAAGACTGCTATTTTCATTGTCTCATCTCCAACATCAATTATTACCCCTGTTGAAGTATCCGTTGATTCATTATGATGAGCATAATAAGACCCAATACTATCAATCATTATATCCGAAACTTCTACTCCACATTTTTCTAAAACTTTAGCTGTCGTATAGACATCTCTTTTAGGAACCGATACGATAACTGATTTTACTGATAGAGAATCTCCATGCCAATTCTTTGGCATTCTCGTTTTGCGATCATCAACTTTGAACATAATGGGAATAACTGTAACGAGTTCATACTCTTTATCAACTTGTCCCTTGATACTCTGTTGTAAAACGCGCATTATATCATCAGGTCCCACTTCGCGATCATTATTCGTTATAGTAATACTGGCTTCACCGATTTTAAAATCAGCACTTTCTTCACTAACTGAAACAATTGCTTCTCTTATTTTAACACCCAAGCGATCTTCTGCCTGTTTGAGAATTTTTTTGATGGCATATTCCGTTTCCTCTGGTTCGACGATAGTTCCCTTTTTAACACCACGAGAGACTTCATCAATAGCACAGAGAATATTTAATTCGCCATTTATCATCTCGCCAACGACAAGTTTTATATTGCTACTGCCAATATCTATACTTGCAATAACTTCCCTCATAGCATTATCCACCACCATATCATAAGTTCATTATACTATAAATTAAGACAAAAAAAAAGAATTATTAAGCCTAAAATAGACGATTGTAATAATCTTCAACGGGATTTACACTTAATATTTTTCTTTTCTCCCTATGCAACATAGATATCGTTGGATCATTTTCGCGAGTGACTTCAAATAAATAGGCAAAAAAGTCACCAATAGCCGAATAATCTCGCAAGGTTACTTCTTCATAAAGTTTTTGTAAATCATAATCATAAAAATTTATCGTCTTATATAAAATATTGACGCCAAAGAGACTACAGATGATACAATCATTTATTGCCCGCATATTCATCCGCATTATGGCATCACTAGTTAAACTCTCTCCTTCAATACTCCCCTTATCTAAATCTATACAACTAAAATGGTTCAACTCTTCATCATATAAAATATTGCCATTGTGAACATCACTTAATCGAAATTTTTGCTCACTTATCTTTTGTGTATCTTCCGTCAACACATCATAGGCACTAATTATTTTTCGAACTCTTAAATCCCCACTAAAATTCGATATTCTGCGTCCCTTTCCAAAAGCTGCCAGATAGCCCACTACTTCATTACCACGCATCAATAGTTTCTCTGGTACCATATATGTATCATTGCCAAGGGAATTAATATTGCTGAAATGTTCAACTAAATCTGGATGAAACTCTTTTAATCGTGCAATGCGATACTTGTTTAAAAAAATCTTCAAAACTTTCTCATCAGGCGTCAAAAAACAAATTCCTAAGGTTCCAATGCCCAGAAATTTAAATTTCCAAAAGTTAATTTTTAAGTTTTTAATATCTAACTTTTCCATAAAATTATATTCTAAGCACTCATTAACTATTTGTCAATAAATCTTTATAAATATTGGGCTTTTGTGGTATACTTTAAATGGTGATTTAAATGAAACAAACTTTAGCTATATTGATAAACAAAGTACTTACTCTAGCTTGTAAAATAGCAAAACCTATTTTTAAAAAAGATGGTTCTGTTACGCCCGGATACTATGCTACGAAATTAGATAAGGATATCTTAAACAAACTTAAATATCCAAAATATATTATTGGTATAACTGGATCAAGCGGTAAAGGCTCAACTACTTCTTTAGTCGCTCACATCTTAGAGAATAACGGCTACAAAGTCATATGGAATAAGAATGGTTCAAATTTATATAATGCCGCTGCTACCTTAATTTTAAATCATACTAATCCCTTTACGAAGAGAATAAGAGCTGATGTTTTATTACTGGAATTAGACGAATCCTTTATCAAGACGATCTTTAATAAGGTCAAATTAACACACTTAGTTATAACTAATGTTACGCGAGATCAACCAGCCCGCAACGGACATCCCGATATCATATTCAATAAAATTAAGAATTCTATTGATGGAAACACGCACATTATTATCAATGCCGATGATCCAATTGTAAATCGCATGCGCATTACTCATAATGGTCTAATAACTACTTATGGTGTTGGCAAAAGTAAGACAGATATCAAAGTCCCTCTAAGTGATAATGTCGATGCTGCCTACTGTCCTATTTGTGAAAGCAAATTAAAATATTCGACAATTCACTATGGACATGTCGGTATATACAAGTGTCCTTCCTGTGATTTTGCAAGAGGAAAAGTCGATTATGAAGCCAAAGATATCGATTTAGAAAAACAATTTATGACGATTAACAAGGCCATTGTTCATTTAAATAAAAATGTCTACTTTGCCGTTTACTATACTCTTGCCGCTTTTGCTCTAACGAGTGTCATGGGTCTTGATGAAGTATCTATTCAACACGAACTTAATGACAATGTTTTAGTATCTAAGCGCTTAAAAAATTACCGTCTTGGAAAGCGCAAAGTCGAAATGGTCGAATCAAAAAACGAAAACTGTCTATCCTATTTACAAACAATCAATTTTATTCGCGAACAAAAAGGCTTAAAGACTATTATTATGGGATTTGATAATGTCTCTAGAAGATATGAATTAAATGATTTAAGTTGGCTTTACGATGTTGATTTCGAATTATTAAATGATAAGACAATTGATAAAATATTCTGCATAGGAAGATTCAGATATGATGTATATAATAGATTGATATATGCCAATATTGATAAAGACAAACTAGTTTTAGTTGACAACGAATTAGATATTATAAAAATTGTTAAAAATAACAGTAAGGGAAATATATATACGATGGTATGTTTTGATATGACTGCCGTTATAAAGAAGTTACTGATGGAGGATGCACATGAAAACAATTAAAATTGCTCATCTATATTATGATTTAATGAATTTATATGGCGAACAGGGCAATATCCTTGCTTTAAAAGAAGCCTTTAAGCGTCAAGGTGTAAAGACTAGTATTGATAAACTAACTAAAGATGATAAGATGGATTTAGCTAAATACGATATTATATATATCGGGTGCGGCAATGAATCATCGCAAGAAATTGTCAGAAAAGATATTCTAAAACATAAAAAATCCTTCACAAATATTGTAAAGACCAAAACCATTATTGCAACTGGAAATGCCTGGGAATTATTTGGTAAGAAAATTAATGAAAAAGAAGCTCTAGGAATATTTGATTATTCTTCAGTATCTTCTGATAATCGCATCATAAATGAACAAATTAATAAGGTAAGTTTTTTAGATAAACCCATTATTGGCTTTCAAAACCGTGGATCAGTAAACAATAATACCGAAAATGATTTATTTGAAGTCATCAAAGGAACTGGTAATACTGAAGATGTTCGCGTTGAGGGAATTAAGGTAAATAATTTTTATGGAACATATACAATTGGTCCCCTCCTTATTAGAAATCCTCATCTAACAGATTATATCATCAAACATATTCTAGATGAAAACAAGATTCCCTATAAGGAAATACTTAATACACCCGATTATGATGCCTATAATGCATTTATTAAAAACTTCAATATAAAATAGTACACTTATGTGTACTATTATTTTTTTGCTAAATACTTATGTAATTCATCATAACTTAAATCGGCAGGAATAGATGTAAATTCCGTCAATTCTACCTTGCCATCTTCCACACATTTCTCCATATTAGTGCGGTATTCGCTGACATATTTATCGACATTCGGTATCTCAAATATACCTTGTTTTTGGCTGTTAGTATATTCAAATATATACCATTTATCATTCTTATTAAAAGCCATAATAAACATAAATCTATATGTATCTAAATGCTTAATATCTCTTAAGGCAAAAGTTCTAACTTCATAACCTATTTTCTTTAATCCAAATGTTATTACCTGCATATTTTCAATACAAGTTCCATACCCTTTTTCTAATATCTTCAAAATATCTTTGGTGCGATATAGTTCTTTAAAATCAGCTAAAGTATTGGCATGTATTTTATCATTTAAATCTAAATATCCAAATAAGAAATTTTTATTTAAATAATCCATTAGTTCAAGCTCATCTTTTATATCGGAAAAATTATCACTGACGGGAAATAAAGTGTCATAGTATTTAATAGCATCATTTAAATATTTTCCACCATTCGCCATAATTACTTCATAATTGCCAAGCAAATTAAATAATCTATCCTTAGGAAGAACTTCTAATAAATAGCGAACAATGACATAGGAAATATTATATCCATCATAAAGATGTGTTTCATCATCATTAAATTCCCCATGCTTATTTCCGTGATGTAATAAATATTCAATCTTGGGAATTTCCAAATGCTTATTGACAATATTCTTTAAATAAAAACTCTTAAATTTATCCAAATCGCGACAATCAGACATTTGTCCCGATAAATTATAGGCAAGTCCCTCATCAAACCATACAACTCTCGCATCTCTATCTTTTAACTGATAAAAGACAAAGTAAAGAAGATGAACACATTCATGTAATATATTATTTAAAAGATGCATTTTAGAACACTTTTGCAAATCTTCTTCCGTTATAACACGACTAACCCTTTTTTCTTCAAATGAACCAATACCATAGGAAATCGTCTCGACACCTTGACTATTCGCATATTCACTATAACTTTCTTTACTATTATATAGATATATCTTCAAACCATAATCGATAAATTCAGGAATTTCTAAAAAAGTTAAAATATCTTCTAAGCGTTCATCAAAATTATCAGCTATATAATCTAGAAATTCACTATAATTATCTGATGGAGCATTTAAATATACCCTACTATATGTCGTCTCTAATACTTTATCCATAACTATCCTCTAACTTTCACTTCTAAAATAAATATACTTTTCATACCCGCATATTCCCGCAATAATGCTAAAGGGAAATAAATCAACTTTATTATTCATTCCCAAAATATCATCATTATAGATATCTCTTGCCTTATCTAATCTCATCTTATTTTCGACAAAAGCTTTCTCCCATTCAGCATAGTGAATATTTTTATCCTCTACTTCAATTTTAATTCGTTCAATAAATCTTTCTAATTCTATATAACTATTCATAATATCTTCCCAAGACATTTGCCTACTCAATTTATCGAGAACCATTCGCGTATTTTCTATCGTTTCATTGCTGACAATATTTGTCACTAAGGGCAAATACTTATTTGTCAAATCTGCACGATATCTTATCTCTAACATTATCTGTTGCCAATCAGCATCTATTTTATTTTTTAATAACACTAAAGAGTTATAGACTTTTACGACAAATAAAGTCAAAAGTGTCATAACAAACAAAAATATTATTATTACATATATTGGTCTCATATTATCACGTATAATCAATCTTATAGAAATATTAATCTATTTGATTGATTCCTTTCTATATATATTTTTTTATTATACCTCTAGATGTATAATAAAAATCGCACTGTGGATTTGTTTCTATAATCTTACAGCCAATTTGATGGACTGGTTCGAGGTGACTCAAACCACAGATTTTTAATTTAATTGTTAATTAGTTAGTTAACACGTTAGTTTTTACTAATCGATGTTTTATTAAGTTACGTGATTACATAATTAGAAACTCTGTGTCAAACTATTCAGTGCAAACAAATTAATTTAAGGAGGTGCTTATATTGATATATTATATTGGTATTGATATATCAAAGTACAAACACGATTTCTGTATTATCTCAAATACAGGTGAAATTATTGTAGAAAACTCTTCTTTTGAAAA
>CAJTKV010000058.1 GCA_910577075.1 uncultured Bacilli bacterium | reverse complement strand
AATTGTCACTTCACCAGCTGTATCATATTGAACTTTTAGGGAAGTAAAGTTATTATAGGGAGAAACGTAGTTGCCGATAGTGGTTAAAACATCGACACCCTTATGCTCGCTTATATTTTCAATATCACCGATGCAATCAATATATTCCTGTGGACAGTAAAAAGTAAAAGTGTCATATCCAGAATCTAAGACTGTGTAGAATATGTTAATTAGATCTTGAAAATTATAGGGTATAAAATTATTAGTGTATTGAACGTAATCATAACTTTCGCTTTTGGCATATTTATTTTTATTTTCAACAACTACAGTAGGTGTAGTATGAAAATATTGCGAAATATAATTGGTAATATCATCTAATTTATATATGACGGCAAAAAACATACCGATACATAGTAGTAGAGTAAGAATTCGTCTTTTCATTATATCACCTAATATAATAATATCACAAAGGTCAAAAAAAAAGAAATGATTATTCAGACATTTCTTTAACTTTTTTATTTAATCTTGACTTTTGTCTAGCACAAGTATTCTTTTTTACTATTCCCTTAGAACAAGCTTTGTCAATATTAGCTATAACAGTTTTTAGTTCTTTATTAGCAAGCTCTTTATCTTTGTTTTTAATAGCTTTTTCACATCTTTTTATAGAATTCTTTACTCTTGCAGAATATTCGTTATTTGCAACAGTTTGAGCAGCATCAGTTTTTACTGATTTTTTAGAACTTTTAATATTAGGCATAATTCTTCGCTCCTTCCTTAAATACATATAAGATTTTATCAAAAAAAATGCTATTTTGCAAATACTTTTCGCGATTTTTCTTAACTTTCCGCAATTTATTGAATAAATTACTACTAATTAGCCAATATTAATTAAAATGTTTAAGAAGTATCCTTTAATATTAAGAAAATTTTATAAATATAATAAAAAGTTAACATTTACTTGCAAAATATGCAAAATTGTTATATCATATAGCACCAAGAGGTGGAGTTATGGCACGTACAGAATACGAATGCAGAATCTTAAATATTGATTTAGAGAAGTTTTTATCTAAATTAGAGAGCCTTGATGCAGAGGATAAAGGGGAGAAACTTCAAAGACGTTTGGTATATGATTTTTATCCAGTAAATCTTGATTCATGGATTAGATTGCGTACAAATGGAGATGTAACGACTTTAGCTATTAAGTCTTTAAAGCGTACAGATGAATTTGGCAATACAGATGAAGAGGAAGTTGTTGTTGGAGATTTTGATACGACTGATAGAATATTAGAAAGATTAGGCTATCATCATCGCAATTACCAGGAAAATTTACGTCATTCGTTTAAATTGGGAAATGTATCTATAGAAATAGATTCATGGCCACATATTCCTACGTATGTTGAAGTTGAAGGTTCGTCTGAAAGTGAAGTATTGAATGCTTTACAAATTTTAGGGGTAGATTTTAATCAAGTTACGACGAAAGATGTGGAATCTATATATCGCGAGATATATGGTATTGATCTTTTGAGTATAAAGGAGTTAAGGTTTAGTGAAAATATGTTGGAATCTAACAAATCTTTGTAATGAAGATTGCCTGTATTGTTTTCGCGAATTATATGAAAGACCGCTTCCTTTAAGCGATAATTTGGTAATTCTTCGCAAACTTAAAACAGTAGGAATTGAGGGAATTACCTATGCTGGAGGAGAACCGTTTTTATATAGCGAACTTAAAGATCTACTCATTTATGCCAAAGGTTTAGGAATTAAGAATAATATAATAACTAATGGCACTTTATTGAGGGAAGATAATTTAGATGATTATCTTCCTTATGTGGAAAAAATTACTTTTTCTATAGATTCACCAAGTCCATACGTCAATAGTGATATTGGTCGAGGAAAAGATCACTATGAACATATTAAAAGATTAATACCTATCATTCATGAGAAATATCCGAATATAATATTGGAGATTAATTCAGTAGTTATAAGAACGATGAAGGATGAGGTCGATTATATGTTTGAAGCTATTGGAAGAGAAAAGAACTTTAAGGGGGTCTCAAAATGGAAAATATCGCGTTTTTGTCCTTTAAGAGGATTTGCCAAAGAACGCGATCGTCTATTTGGTTTAAAGGATGAACAATTTTCCAAAATAAAAGAGAAGTATGATGGTGGACAGGCAAATTTTGCCATATCTGTAAGAGATTTTGGAGAAATTTATTCTAATACTATTGTATCTCCTAGGGGAAGCCTTAGAATCTGTGAGGACAAAGAAGAAATAACATTAGTGGAAAATCTTTTAACGACATCGACAACGGAAATACAAAAGAAATTATCAATGGGGGTAAAACATGTATAATAGTAACTTAAACTTAAATCTATATAAAATATTTTATGATGTTGCACAGTATGGATCAGTATCGACTGCATCAAAAAACCTAATGATAAGCCAACCAGCGATTTCAAGATCGATTAAAAAACTTGAAGAGGATTTAAATGTAACTTTATTTTACCGTACTTTAAATGGAATGATTTTAACGGAAAAAGGGAAAGAGCTACTGGGGTATGTCGAAGATGCCTGTAATAGCTTAAGAATTGGCGAAAGAACCATGATGGAAGCTAATAATTTAATTAAAGGAAAACTATCTATTGGAGTTCCTTCGCATATCGCATCATTTTATATCTTTGATAAAATTAGAAAATTTCATAAAGATTACCCCAATATTGAGGTTTCTATAATAAGTCGCTGTACGGCTGAACTTATAAAGTTACTAGAAAATCATGAAATTGATTTTGTCATAGATACTTCTCCAATATGTGGCAATGAAAAGGAGTTACATATTGAAGAATTGATTCACTGTCCCCATTGTTTTGTCTCACTAGCAAGTGATAATTACGATAATGTGAAATCTATTAAGGATTTAGAAGAAGTTCCTCTAATATTACCTATTATGCTTACATCACATCGCAAGAGACTTCATGAAATAGAATTAGAAAATGGCGTCAATTTTAAAAATGTCTTATCAATTGAGACCAGTGAAATGATACGTGAAGCGGTTTTAAATGGCAATGGAGTTGGCTATATTTTAAAAGATGTCGTACAAAAGGACATTGATGCCGGCAAGTTAAAAGTTTTATCAGTGAAAGAAGAATTGCCATTTGTAACGGTCAATCTCGTCTATATTGATAAATATTTGATGAATGCTCCTAAAGAATTTATCGATAAATACCTAAAAAAATAGTATTTATTACAAATAGTTATACGTCATATAAAAATAAGTTATAGCATTAATATTATGTTATAAAATATATCTAAAAATGGTATTTTACAAATATTAATATATGATTATAATAGTATTCACAACTTGAATTAGAAGTTGGATATTAGCAGATTAAGTTAATTCACAAAAACTACACACCTGACTGACATCTAGCAATATCACTCTTCATATTTAAGTGTTTGTTGAATACTCCTCAACAAAAGAATAAAAAGGGCTTTATTTGATATCAATTGTTGTTGTAGCTTGTTGATAGTCGTAATAAACATGACCAATAATAATTTCTTAACTACTACAAAAACAAATCATATAAATAAACCAATTCAAAAGAATGCATATAAATGCACAATACACTATTCTTTGAATCTTGTATAAATCAATATTTTGCTACATAACAATTGATATTTAATATTGATTAGAATAAAAAGGATAGATGGAGTAGAAAAGGGGTTTTAAGAAAAGTACAGAAATGTACTTTTTTTATTTGTTCTAAATATATTACTTGCAAGTGTCCTAATTCAAAAAGAATTTTTAACATAGTATAAATTAGGAAATGGAGTTTATTTTATGATATTAAAACACTTGGATAAAATATATGAAAATGCCCAAAGAATTCCCATTGACGATGCTACAAAAATTGTTATTATGAGTGATTGTCATCGTGGAGCAGGCAATAATTTTGATAATTTTCTTAAGAATAAAAACATCTATTTGGGCGCTTTAAGACATTATTATTATCGAAATTTTACTTATATAGAATTAGGTGATGGTGATGATATGTGGGAAGTAAAAAACTATAAGGATATAATAGAAGAACACTTAGATGTGTTTAAAATGATTAAGATGTTTCATAGAAACAAACGCTTTAAAATGATCTATGGAAATCATGATATGGTAAAAAAGTATCATAAAATTTTAAAGGATAATTTTTATACATATAGAGATAATAATACTAATAAAAAAATGGAATTATTAACCGACTTAGAAGTATATGAATCTCTAATATTAGAGTATAATGAATTAGAAATTTTTCTCCTTCATGGTCATCAAGTAGATTTTTTTAATAATAATTTTTGGCGTTTGTCGCGTTTTTTTGTTCGCCATATTTGGCGACCATTAGAATATGTAGGCATCAAAGATCCAACTTCATCAGCTAAGAAATATAATGTATCCAACGGAGTTGAAAAGAAACTTCAAAAATGGAGCAATAAAAATCACAAGTTACTCATAGCAGGACACACGCATCGACCAGTGATGTCAAATGTTGGAGAAAGTTTATATTTTAATGATGGCAGTTGTATTCATCCGAATGGAATAACTTGCATTGAAATTGAAGATGGTAAAATATCTTTAGTTAAATGGGAATATAATATTAATAGAAGCAAAAAGATTAATATAAAACGAACAGTCTTAGTAAAATCGGTTCCTCTGACCTTGTATTATTAAGAATCATATATTAACAAGTTTGTTAGCCGTTTCTAATTTTTCCTCCTCAAGTAGTATATAGTGGGAGGTGAATTATGTTTTATATAATTTTTTCGATTTTAATATTTTTCTTTATTGTCCTTTTTATTCTTTTTACGCTTAGGAAAAAATGGGCGATAAGAAAAGTTAAATGTACTTCTGATGAAGAAAAATTATTGTATGTCAATGCTATGCTTGAACCATTTGGGTTTATTTTTGACGAATGTCAGGATATCATTATCTCGAAAAAAGATTGTTGGCAACGCGATATGGGATATGCCGATATTTACGATTTTAAAGCTCCTTTTTTTAATATGGTAATGGATTCTTTGCCAATTTGTTTTAATTATGATAATAAAGAATATAGAATTGAGTTTTGGAAGGGACAATATGGAATAACAACGGGAGCTGAAATAGGAATATATTTCCGCGATAAGACAGATATTTTAGGATGTTACCATGCGGTATCTAATGAAGATTGTCTAGAAATATCCTTTGATTTACTTAAAAACTGTCCATTATTTTCGCGATGCGATAAAACTTGGTGGTTAACAGGTTTTGATTTGGGAGTATTTTCTCGCCCAAGAGATCTGCGCATGGATATATGTCTAAGATTTAAAAGTGAAGAAATGCTTCAGTGTTTTGTAAAATCTCTAATTAATGCCGGGATACCTTGTAGTCATATCAATATTTGCGAAAACCAAGTATGCTTTGATTATTGTTGTGTAAATAATTATAAACCAAATCACAGTTATGCAATAGTTAAGTTTGTCATGCAGATATGTAATTTTATCAACTGTAGGTTATATCGTTTTATTACGAGATATTTTAATCGCACATTAGACAAACTAACTTATTTAAGATACTTAGCACCTTGTCTATACCGTTTAGTTATTCGAATCTCATTACCACGTCCGAAAAGATTAAAGGTAAAGAAAAATAAGAGAAAATAAATTTTATTTTCTTTTTTCTTATTAAAAGTTATTAAAAGAAAAATTAAGCATATGTTTTAATAGGTGAAAAAAATGAAAAAATTACTTCTATTAATAATATGTCTTCTTCCATTCAAGGTCTTTGCTTTAGCTGATTCGGCAAAATCTAATATTTTAATTGACTATAATACAGGGTCAATTATAACCGAGAATAATAGTGATGAAGAATTACCGATGGCTTCAATGACGAAGATGATGACACTTTTGATTATCATGGAGCGAATAGATTCTTCTAAAATAAAACTTACAGATATGGTTCCAATTAGTGAAAATGCGGCTTCAATGGGGGGAAGTCAGATATACTTAGAGGCGGGGACGAGAATGAGCTTAGATACCTTGCTTAGAGCTATTTGTATTGCATCGGCCAATGATGCTACTGTTGCTGTTGCCGAGTATATTGCGGGTTCAACGGGAGAATTTGTCAAATTGATGAATGAAAAGGCTGTTTCTTTAGGTCTTAAACATACCAACTTTAAAAATGTTCATGGTCTAGATGATGAAGGACATTATTCCAGTGCTCATGATATGGCTTTTATTGCTCGCGAACTATTGCGCCATGAACTAATTTTGGAATATTCGAGCATTTATGAAGATTATATAAAGCATCCTGATGGAACAAATACATGGATTGTCAATACTAATAAGTTAATTAACTATTATGAGGGCTTAGATGGCTTAAAAACGGGCTTTACTAAAAACAGTGGATATTGTATAACGGCCACTGCTAAGAGGGGGAATATGCGCCTTATAAGTGTAGTCATGGGAGAAGAAAATAATAGCATTCGCAATCAAGATACTATGGAGTTATTAAACTATGGTTTTGCCAATTATAAAATGGAGACGATTATACCGAGTAAAAATAACATTGGCTCAATCAGTATTGGCTTTGGAAAAAAGGATAAAGTAGATTTAAAATTAATGACTGATGTTGAGGACTTAGTTAATATTAATGAAGAAAATGACTACACATATGAAATAATTAAAGAAGAAATAAAGGCTCCTGTTTATGTCGGCGATATAGTGGGAAAATTAATTGTCTATGCCAATGACAGTAAAATAAATGAATATGACTTAACTGTTAAAGAAAGTGTCTTAAAAGCTAATATCTTTGATTTATATATTAAGAATTTAAAAAGATTTCTAAAGGGTTACAATTAATACTTGTGACCTTGACTAATACTCCTTATATTATTTATAATGTTAATAATATAAGGAGTAATGCAAATGATAGAAGTATTAGCAAGGTATTTTCTCTATTTTATTATCTACGCCTTTATGGGCTGGCTGTTAGAGGAAATATGGCATTTTATAAAACTTAGGAAGATAGTTGATCGTGGCTTTTTGATCGGGCCATTGTGCCCTATATATGGTTGGGGTTGTATTCTTATTATTTTTCTCATTGGAAGGAATACAGAGGATGTCTTAGCAGTATTCTTAAAGGCGATAGTCGTATGTAGTGTTTTAGAGTATTTAACTAGTTATATTATGGAAAAGCTATTCCATGCGCGTTGGTGGGATTACTCTAATTCGCGTTTTAATCTAAATGGGCGCATATGTCTAGATACGATGATACCTTTTGGCATTTTAGGATGCTTTGTCGTATATATCTTACATCCATTTGTTATGGGAATTGTAAATATCTTGCCTATACCATGGTTTTATGTCGTCACTGGAATTATATTTTTGATTTTTATAGTCGATAATATAATTTCTTTAAAAGTAATGTTTAACATAAAGGGGCAAATCCACCTTGAATTAAAAGATTCGACAGACCAGATGAACGAAAGATTAAGAGAGTGGATTAAAAATAAGTCCGCTATTTATCGTCGTATCAATGGAGCATATCCTAATTTTAGGATAAATGATTATTTAAAGAAAAAAATAAATAAGTATAAAAATAAAACTAAATAGTTTTATTTTTTTTAATTTTTCTTGATTTAATTGGGAATTTGTTTTACATTGTATATAGGAGGGTATGGTAATGAAGGTAGAATTACTTGGAGCATTAGATTATGCTAAACTTAAAGAGATATTAAAGGGAATTGTTGGCGACAGTGAAGAAGAATTAGCCTTTGTTGATGAGATAATTGAAGCTATTGAACAACTAGAAAAAGCAGAGAGAGCTATTAAAGTAGCAGCAGCTGGTGGTCTTTCAAATTTTAAAGGTAACGTTTTTGAAAAAATATCAAGTGTTAGAGCTGAGGATTATGATGAAGTTGTAGCATTTATCAAACGCGTATTAAAATTGGGACATGACTCAATAACAGATCATGATTATTTATTATTTGCAATACAAGATGTATCGCCGGTTATTGAGCAGACAATTATCGCAGAGAGATTTTCGTCATTTACAATTAAATCGCGCAGATTAGTAGATTTTTCAAAAGCCGGTTTTTATATACCAGATTTTCATGATAAAGCTGGCAATATTTTACCAAATAACGAAGAGTTAAAAGATATTTATACGAATTATATGCAAGGATTATTTAATAAATATGCAGATTTTCTTGGTGTAGGAATTGAGCCAGAAGATGCCCGATTCGTTTTACCATATTGCTATAATTCTAATATTATAATGGGTGTAGATGCTCATTCTTTAAAAGATATGATCATTAAATATACCAAAACGCATTTATCTAAGATACAAGAATTAAGAGAATTTGGTTGGAGATTGTATGATATTGCGAAGAAACATGTTCCTTATATAATTGATGAAATTGATAAAACACCTTATCAAGATACAGATTCTGTAAGAGATTTTATAGATGAAAGAGCAGGAGATAGAATCCCAGATTACGATTTTATGGCTAAGCCTGTGATGTTAAATAATCCGCAAAATGTCGATGATTCTATTTTGCTTTATGCATTAATGAGAAGATATAACATTGAATTGAATCAAGCTAAAAAAGTCTTGGAGGAAATGAGTGAAGAAGATCCAAACTTTAAATACGATTTTATGCGACGTATTGTTAAAGAAGGCGATGGTTTGGAATTAAAACAAGTCAATTTCGAATTCCAAATTCCACAATCATTTGCTGTATTAACACACTTAACGAGACATAGGACTCATCCAATTATGGCTCAAGAATTTGTTCCTAATCCCAATTTAGAATATTATATAACTCCACCAGCCATTCAAGCTAAATGTGCAAAAGATTTTGATGAGGTATTTACTAATAATAAAATTATGTATGATACATTTAAAAATGAATATGGGGTATGGGAAGAAGATTTAGTATATTTTACGTTGTCTGGTAATTTGTCACATACTGTTACAAATTTAGATGGCGGTACCTTAAAACATATCTTAGGTTTAAGAGAATGCCCTAAAGCTCAATGGGAAACTCAGGCTATGGCTCGAGGATTACATGAGGAACTTGATAAACTAGAGGGAGCAGAAATTTTTTCAAGTATAATTGGACCAAATTGCAAGATAACTGGTGTTTGTCGTGAACGCAAATCTTGTGGTCTAGTTAATAAATATAAAGAGAATGAAGAAGTACAAACTGGAGACAATAAAGTCTTAGCTAAAGCTCCTGAAAGTGAAAAAAATAAATAGGTGAATAATGAAGTTGTCAACAAAAAGTGGACACTAAAAAAGTATTATTTA
>CAJTKV010000057.1 GCA_910577075.1 uncultured Bacilli bacterium | reverse complement strand
AACTAGGCTTTAAATAATACTTTTTTAGTGTCCACTTTTTGTTGACAACTTCACCAAGTGCTTACTTTTTTTATTGTGAATTTGTTCTATTTATGGTAGAATAAGTAATAGAATAGAGGTAATGGTGGTGCTAAGTGGATACTTTTTTAAACTTTCTCAGTGATAATACTTTTTTTGCTATCTTTTCTGGCGTTATAATTGTCTTAGTATTAGCCTTTATAGTTACGCTTATTAAAGGAAAAAAAGAGGATAAAAAGACGATAGAAGATGTAACCGAAGATAATTATTTAGTAAATCAACAAGAAATGGCAACATCGGAAAATTTGGTACCTGATATGGATTCTTCTTTTAACTACAGTGCAACAATAGAAAATCAAATGATGGGGAGCAATAGTGAGGCAACGGGATATCAAGCAGCTTTTACTAATTATGTACCAGATTTGAATGAAGAAGAGGTTGTAGTTAATCAAACTGAGGAAAATGTTCCCATTGTAAATTATGAAAATAATGTTATTAGTGAACCGATAATGCCAGATGCGCAAGAAATAGATATGTCTTCAAGTGTGGAGACAAAAGAAGATCCAGTTGTTCCTTTTATAGAACCAACTATAACTCAAAGTTCAGAAATTGGCGAATCAATTTTTCCTGATTTTTCAGAAAAAGAAGAAGTGGAAGTTGAACCTATTATGGAATCAAGTGAACCAGAGGAGATTGAAATGCCTCTACCTATTACGGAGTCTCCTGAGTTGGCTTTTGCATCGCTTCCAACAGAGGATAAGACTATTAATGAAAATATCAAATTTGAATCAGCTGATGAATATGACTACGAGAAGACAGAGATATTTGATTTCCCCGATTTTTCAAAGACAGAAATTGATAGTGAAAAAATGCTTGTCGATGTCGAAAAGATTGTCATGGAGGCAGCTAATAAATATATTGATTCAGTTATGAAATCATAAGGAGTAAGAATGAAAAAAATTGAATTTGAACAAGTATATATTGAAATTCCCGATGTTTTGAAGAGGGAAAATCCAGAAATGGAAGAAGAAAAAGAGCCAACTATTATCTCTTTAAGTACAGAAGAACTTCAAAGACGCTTAGAAGAAACTCAATCTTTACATTTATAAGACACATTTAGTTGTCTTTTTTTTACTTTTGTGATAAATTTTACTAAGGTGAGACTTTTATGGCAACGACAAAAAAATATGATGCAGAATCAATAAAAATACTTGAAGGACTAGAAGCTGTTCGAAAGAGACCGGGTATGTATATCGGTTCAACAGATAAAAAGGGACTTCATCATTTAGCATGGGAAATAATTGATAACTGTATTGATGAAATAATAAACGGGCATGGTGATACTATCAAGATACGCCTTAATGGAGATGGCTCTATTACTATTGCCGATAATGGACGTGGTGTACCAATTGGAAGGCATTCATCGGGAAAATCGACTCCTGAAGTAGTTTATACAGTATTGCATGCTGGTGGAAAATTTGAAGAGGGTAATTATAAAGTTTCTGGTGGTCTACATGGAGTAGGTGCTAGTGTTGTAAATGCCCTATCAGATTGGATGGATGTCACAATCTATACTGATGGATTGATTTCGAATATCCGATTTAAAAATGGCGGAGAAGTAGCAAGTCCTTTAAAAAAGATTGGGGAATCGAAAAAGACGGGTACATGTGTTACATTTATGCCTAATTATGAAATATTCAAAAATTGTCAATTTTCCTTTTCAACTATCAGCGAGAGAATGCAAGAAAGTGCTTTTCTTTTAAAACAACTAACAGTGGAACTTGAAAATGCAGCGGAAAATAAAAAGGTTACATATCATTATGAAAATGGTCTGATATCCTTTGTTGAATATATGAATGAAGATAAAAATACGATTAATAATATCGTGCCAATTCATGGGGTGAAAAATGAAATAGAAGTAGATATTGCTCTACAGTATACAGATTCTTATAATGAGTCTATTCTTTCATTCGTCAATAATGTTAAGACAAGTGATGGAGGATCACATGAAGTGGGATTTAAAACGGGTATTACGAAGATATTTAATGACTATGCACGTAGCAATGGCATATTAAAGGCCAAAGATACGAATTTTGATGGAAGTGATGTTCGCGAGGGTTTAACGGCTGTCATCAATTTGCGAGTTCCCGAAAAACTATTACAATTCGAAGGACAAACTAAGGGAAAATTAGGAACTCCAGAGGCAAGACCAGTAGTTGAAGCGGTTGTCTATGATTCCTTAAAATTTTATCTCGAAGAAAACCGCAAAGATGCCCTTGCAATAGTGGAGAAGATGGGAAAATCGAAATTTGCTCGTGAAGCGGCCAGAAAAGCGCGTGAAGAAGCACGCAAGGGAAAGAGCAAAAAAGAGGCAAGAAGCTTATCCGATAAATTAACGCCCCCTCAAGCTCGTAATCCAAAAATTAATGAATTATTCATCGTCGAGGGAAATTCCGCTGGAGGAACGGCGAAAAAGAGCCGTGACCGCAAATTTCAAGGAGTTTTACCTTTAAGAGGAAAAATTCTCAATACAGAAAAAGCGAGCATTGCCGATGCTTTTAAAAACGAAGAGATAAATACGATGATTCACTGTATAGGTGCTGGAGTTGGCAATGAATTTGATGTTAAGGATATCAACTATGATAAAGTCATTATTATGACCGATGCCGATGATGATGGAGCACATATTCAATGTCTTTTACTTACTTTCTTTTACCGCTTTATGCGTCCTTTAATTGAAGAGGGGCATTTATATATCGCTATGCCACCACTATTTAAAGTCGAGGTTGGAAAAGATACGAGTAAATATCGCGTTCAAAGATATAAAGGTTTAGGAGAGATGAATCCCGAGCCACTAAGAGTAACGACTATGGCTCCAGAAACCCGCAACTTAATTAAGGTCAATATTACTGATGCTGCTCTAGCTGAAAAAAGAGTATCTGTCCTTATGGGCGATGTCGTTGAACCACGTAAGGATTGGATTAATGAAAATGTCGACTTCTCTTTAGAGGATGACTTTAAAATTTAGACATGTCTTCATGTCTTTTTTTATTATTGTTAATCTTATTTAATCGTGGTATTATAATAGATGACTTTTAAGGAGAATCGCTTATGAAGATAAATCAAATTGGAATACTTAAAGAAAGCTATCTAAAAAATCAAGAATCTTTTAATACTGATGGGCTAAAAGTCTATTGTTCTGATTTGGCGCGTATAAATGGCGTTAGTTATGATAAAACTACAGGTTTTGGAGATTATTGGTTTATTCAAACAAGGTCCGATACAAAAAAAGGCAAATTAAGTACTGGTTATATGAATAATAAGGGAATTTTTTCGCGCATCTACAATTATGATTACAAATCGGGAGTGCGAATTGCTATATCTTTTGATGATATTGAGGGTTTGGACGAGAGCCAAATTTATTCCTTTGCTATCGATTATCCTTCAACGGCTTTAGGGGGACGTACAGCGCAGATTATAGATAAGCTATTTGAAGATAGAAGTAAATTAATTGTTAGAACGGGAAAACAGCATAGCATATGTGGAAAAATATATGATGAATTGGAAGTGTTTGGCATTAAGTTTGTCAAAGTTCCGAATCGTCTTAATAATATTATGCTAAGTGATGGAACAATTACGGATAAGAATAGAGACGTCTATTTAAAAGTAGAATCTATAACTTTAATTCCCGATGAAGAAAACAGATTATTTTATTCACCAATTATTATGTTTGGCAGTAATTATGATAAAAATGCAAGAGAGTTTCCCAACAGTGATTTAAATGCCTACTTAAATGGAGATTTTAAGAAAAGTTTAAATGGAGAATTTACTATAAACGAGGGAAAGCAATCTCTTTTGTTTGAACAAAATGATAATATTTCGAGCAACCGCTATGGATTTAATTTTGCTCCTATATCCGAAGAAGAAATATTAGAGGTATGCATAATGAGCGATATAGCTGTCTTTCTTCATGGAGAGCCAGGTTCAGGTAAAACAGCAAGAATAGTTGCCTTAGATAATGATTTAGAGTTAGTAGACTTTGGATGTACGAGTTCAGATGGATTTACGGGAATTGTTGCTAAGGATTTTAATTCGAAAGAACTTTTTCTCTATGAACCATATTGGTATAAAAGCCTATGTGAAAAATGTGAGAAAGAACCTAATAAGTTACATATTCTCTTTTTAGAGGAATTGACTAATGCGAAAAATGATGTTCAGAAAGTAGCTTTTGAAGTTACTCTTAATAAGACTTTAACCAATAGTGGTTTTCGCCTTAAATTACCAGATAATGCGGTTGTAATTGCTGCAGGAAATGAGGTTAACGATTCGCGATCAGCCAATGCGTTGAGTCAACCTCTATTTGGTCGCTTTGCCCATGTCTATATCAATACGACTTCGGAAGAATGGTTAAAATGGGCTTTAAGACGCAAAAGAGAGGGAAAAGAATTAGTCTTTGCGGGAAAAGAAACTGAGAAGCCAATTCATCCAGCAATAATAGATTATATTCGCATCAATGGCGATAAGGTATTAAGAACGGAATATAATGGAGTAACGCCAAATGCCGATCCAAGAAAATGGCAATTAGCATCAAAAGCTTTGTATCAAAGCAATAATCCTCAAGTTCTTCGTGCCTTTATTGGAGAAGACTTAACACAAGACTTTATCAAATTCTGTAAGATAAATCTCGTAACTATAGATGCCGTTTTAAATGATGAAATATCGCCAGATGAAGTGCCAAAGGATCCGTCTATTATGTGGTATAGTACGATATGTCTAAGTGCGGTAGATGATGAGAATTTCGATAAAGTAAGAGAATTTGTCAAAACATTCGGTCATGAATTTTTAGCCGTTTTTGATTATGAGTGGTCAAAAGATAATAGTGAGAGAATTATGCGAATTTATCGCGAGACAGCGAGTAATCCTAGTAAAAGGTTAGTAAGTCATGAATGTTGATGATATAGTAAGAAATCTTCTAATTAGATTTCCCTTATTTGGCAATGTTATAGCGAATATTAAATTTGTCTATACGGCAAGTCCTGTTAACGCGCCAGCATATACAACGGGAACGGTTATTTACTATAAAAAAGAGTTTTTTGACGATTATACACCAGATGAAAGAGAGTTTATAGTTGCTCATGAAATTATGCATATTGTCCTTAATCATTTATTCCGAAATGTGGGGAAAGACCCTGATTTGTTGAATTTTGTTGAAGATGCGATAATAAATCAAATGCTCATTAGAAGTGGTATGACGATGCCAAATGGATTTGTTAATATTCCCGATGCTTTGGATTATTCGGTTGAGGAATTATATATGAAATACTTGCCGATAATTGATGAGATTAAGGAATGGATGCAACTTAATACCTATCACGAAGAGTTAAAAAATCTTGATGATACAATTCAAGAGATGTACAATCGGGATCTTCAAGAGTTAATGGATGAAAATAATGCTATTTGCGATAGCATGTTAGAGGATTATCAAAGAGAGTTACAAATTAATACCGAAGAAGCACAAGTGTCTTTGGGTCTTGAATTTCCAAGTGTCAAAGTGGGTAAAGCTAAACCTTTGGTTTCTTGGGAGAGTCTTTTGGTGAATAAAATAGTTGCTCCTAGTGAGACCGTAACGAGTTTTTTTGAAGTAGAAAAAGACGGAGTTATAAGAAAAGAAGAAAAGCCAGAAGAGTCGGAGTCGGAAAGTGAAATAATCATCGATAGCAGTGGATCGATGCAAATGGCTAAGATAAAAGCTATCTTGCGCGAATGCAAAAATATCTTAGGCAACAGTCATATAAGAGTCGGATTCTTTGATGTGAAATTTTATGGTTGGCACGAAATTCGTACTGAAGATGATATTGATAAATTGCAAATTGTGGGAAGAGGTTCAAATGATTTTATAAAAATGGCTCAGACATTCTCTGACAATGTGGATAACAAAATAATAATAACTGATGGGGAGTGGATTTATCCCGATGAAAGTCCAGGGGTTTTATGGATTATTTTAAATGAAATTGGTCCAGAGAGATTTGATCCGAACTTTAAGAAGAAAAAGGTCGACTATATTTTCGTCAAAGAGGGCTGGATAGATGTTCCAATTCGCAAGCGAAAGAGGCTTAAAAGCAACTCTTATTAAGTTGCTTTTTTTCTTTCATTCATTGACAATTATCAATACTTTGCTATAATAATAGCCAAAAGAAGGGGTGAGGCTATGGCAATTGGACAGTATGAACTAATGATAATTAATAAATATTTGCAAGATTATCCCGTAAATTCTTTCGAAGAATTAATCCCCGAAGGAAAATATGTAAATTTGGATGAATTATTAGGAGTTTTACTTAAGCTTTTTAATAAATCTATGGAAATGAAGCGCAAAGAGGGATATATATTAAATCTCTTAGTAGGAATTAGTACTTTAGTAGATGAATTATCTGATTGTGGATACGGTGTTGATGAAGAATATATTAACCAAATAATTAACATAAAGGAAAAATATGCAGAATATGCTTCAAAACATAATATAAGTAATGATAAAATCAATGCCGTTATTGAGAGAATAGATAGCTTTGTCTTCATAACGGATGAGAAAGAAAAAGAAGAAACTGAAGAAAATGAGCCTTTAGAAGAAGAAAGTGAAGAAGAGAAAAAACAAAAGTTGACGGAAAGTATAACTTCTTCATTTATCTCTTTAAATAAAGAAAATGCCGATTTAAGGGAACAGGTTCTAAAGTTAAAAAGAGATTTATATGCTGCTAATAAAGATACAAAAGGAATTCAAAGAAGACTTGATGAATCAGAAAGGCGTGTTAGAAGTCTTAAAGATGAAAAGAGAGCTTTTGAGAAAAAAGCCACCAGTTTGGAGAATTCCCTCAATCAAGAGAAGCATGTCGTAGAAAAAAAGAATAAACAGTTAGAAAGTAGCGAAGCAGAAAACGCCGATCTAAAAAGTAAACTAAGAGAATTAGATAAATTGCGAATAGAGGTAGCAGAGTTTAAGAAAAGAGAAAAAGGGTTAAAGACACTTACTAAATCGAATAATGTCGATGTCGTAAGGAAAAAGGTTTTAAGAGCAGCTATTTCTCTATTGATGGAAAAGCCAATGAGTTTTGATGATTTAGAAAGAGAACTCGCTAAGAAAGAGTTATTAGTTGATCGCGCTGATTTGTTTGCCATTTTTAAAGATATTAGAGAAGAGTATGAGGTTGTAATTGATACATCTTCTAAAGATGGAGCGCCTCTTTATAGTATTGTATCCCCTAAACATGAATGTTATAAGGTAACTTCTATAAAGAGACCTGTATCAAACATTCTTTTAACTTCTGATTGGCATGCTTATGATTTAGATGATAATCATTTATTTAATAGAGTTGAAATGCTATTAGAATATTGCGCAAAATATGGAATATCTATGACAGTTAATCTAGGAGATTTTTATGATTATCGATTGAATGGAGGATTAACTCGTGCTCAAAATTCGATTGATGCTAAGAATAGATTGGAAAGTATCTTACAAAAATTGCCATATCAAAATGGTATGACACATTATCTGTTGGGAGCAAATCACGATGAAATTTTGCGCCGTTACCGTTTGAGCACTTTAAAAATAATTGAAGATATGCGTCCCGATTATATTTCACTGGGGCATAATCATGCTATATTGGACATTAATGGAACACCTTTTGGACTTCATCATCCGGATGCAAAGTTTAATAATTTAAAGGAATATAAACGAGGATTAATGAATTTTTCTAATGATAATGAGAATGATTTTAATTCAGAAGATATGTATATGAATATCTTTGGGCATTTTCATGAGTATAAGTTCTTTCCGCTTGAAGGAATTCTCTCTTGTCCTTCTTTAACTCGCGATTTTAGACAGGATGGAGCTATTCATTTGCATATAGAATACGATGCTGATGGATGTGTTTCGCAAGTAGAAATTATTCCTCTAAATGCGAGAAAATCGTTAAAGCGTCAAAAAGCAATAGTTTATCAAAAAAAGTTAACTCCGAAAAAGCAATAATTATTTTTATTGCTTTTTTATATACAAACGAATGTTCTTATGTTAAAATAATATAGGAAAGTGATATAATGGATAAAGGATGTGAAAATATGGATGAAGAAGTAAAATATTATACTGTTACGCAGTATAATCAGGCAATCAAAAATTTCCTTGATTCGAAAGTAGAATGTCAAATAGTTCATATTCGTGCTGAAATATCTAACTTTAAAGGACATACTAGAGGGCATTTATATTTTACCTTAAAGGATGAAGAATCGCGCATCAGTGCCGTTATGTTTTCGTCAAGTGCTAGTCATCTAAATTTTGAACCTAAAGATGGCGATGAGGTTTTAATAGATGGAAGAATAAGCGTGTATGTACCTAATGGCGGTTATCAGGTATATGTCGATAAGATGACTCTTGCCGGCAATGGAGATCTTCTAAAAAAGTTTGAAGAATTAAAAAATAAACTTTTTGAAGAGGGATTGTTTGCTCCGGAATTAAAGAAACCTATTCCTAAGTTCCCAAATAAAATTGGCATAGTAACAGCTCCAACAGGGGCAGCTATAAGAGATATTTTAAGTACTATAAAAAGAAGATATCCGCTATGTGAAACCATTCTTTTTCCCTCTCTTGTTCAAGGAGAAGAAGCCAAGTTTGATGTCGTTAGACAGATAGAAAAAGCGCAAGAATTTGATTTAGATGTTTTAATAGTTGGGCGCGGTGGAGGATCAATTGAGGATTTATGGGCCTTTAATGAGGAAATCGTCGCTCGTGCCATATTTGCATCAAAAATTCCGATTATATCTGCTGTTGGGCATGAACCGGATTTTACTATTGCCGATTTTGTGGCCGACTTAAGAGCACCAACGCCAACGGGTGCTGCGGAAATGGCTGTACCAAATATGGTTGATTTGATAAACTATATTCGTCAAATAGAAATACGTGTTAATGCTAATGTTAGAAATAAGTTAGAACATACTCGTAAGAGTTTAACAAATCTTTCGACAAGTTATGTCTTATCAAATCCCCTAGCTTCTTTTGAGATAAAGGAGCAAAAGTTGGATACTTTGATAAATCAATTACGTCAAAATGTTAATTATAAATTGGAAAGTTCAACAACTAAATTCAATAATTTAAAGAGCAAGCGAATATTATTAAATCCCTTAGATTTGTTTGTTAAATATAATAATACATTGGAACTAGTGATTAATAAGTTGGAATTATTAAATCCTTTAAGTGTTTTATCTAAGGGGTATTCAGTAACAAAGGTTAATAATAAAGTTATAACTAATAGCAAAGATGTCAAAGTAAGTGATAAATTAAATATAAAATTATTAGATGGCGAAATAGATGCTGTTGTAGAAGGAGTAAAATAATATGGCGAAAACAGAAGAAAAAAAATTTGAAGAATTAATTGCTGATTTAGAAGTAATTGTTAAAGAATTAGAAAATGGAACTACGGATTTAGAAAATACGATAGCGAAGTATACAGAAGCTATGAAAATTGTTAAAATATGCAATGATAAATTAGCAAATGCTACGGAAGCAGTCAATAAGATACTTCAGGAAAATGGCGAACTTGAAGATTTTGAAGTAGCGGAATAATTTCTAAATTAAAAAGTCAAGTGCAACAAAAGAGTAAA
>CAJTKV010000056.1 GCA_910577075.1 uncultured Bacilli bacterium | reverse complement strand
TACTCATATGTCTTTTTCAATGCAACTTTGTTGCACTTCACATTTAAATTAACATCTTTTTAGTTATTTGACAAGAAATATAACTGTTGCTATAATAGGAAACGTTGAAAAAAGAAAAGAGGGGTTGTATGTTTCCTTTTGATGCCGATTGTTCAGACTGTAGGTATATGAATCCTGATGATCAAAAAGATGGGAAATTTTATTGCAAAAAGAAAAATGAGTATGTTTCAGCCAATGCTCGCCGATGTGCTATGGCTGCCGAGGTGATGGGGAGACCTAATTGTGATAAAAAAATATGGCGCGATATATCTAAAGCTCATGGTTACTATGTCGTAACAGCTATTACTGAAATTTTAAATTTACCAATAGATAACGAATATATGGAATCATTTATCTACTTAAGAGATGTTGTTTGTCCATCTAGTGATGAATATGCCAGTTTCATCGATGATTATGAAACTTGCGGTAAAGAACTTGCCGATCTTTTAAGAGAAGATGAAGATGCACATAACTATGCGGAATATTTGCGTTCTACCTACCTAAATGGCGTAGTTAGTCTTTTCTGTCAAGATGCTCATCAAGAAGCTATTGCCCTTTATTCGCAAATGCTTGATACTATGAAAGAAAGATATAGTTATCGAAAAGAAGACATAAAAATTAAAGAAAAATAGTAGAATTCTACTATTTTAAAATGCATAAAGAAGATTAGAAAGTGAGAAAAACTAATATGGCAAAGACAATATTTGAATATAAAGATGATTACAATCTTTTTAATAAACTATCTATACTTATTGCTGGTATGGCACTAGAAAACGGAATATCAGGTAACTATATAAGTATGATATTTACAGCAATTATGGCAATAATTCAAAAGAAAATGGCCAATGCAGCATATAAGAATAGTGCTTTTTCTATTGAGTATCAGTATTTAAATAATCTTACCGCCTGTATAAGGGAAGAATTAGTCAAAAATATACAGGAACTTGATATGGCAAATATTGAGGGAATATTTGCCTACTATTGTTTTGTTTTAAAAAACAAATATTTATCACATAACCGCGACATTCCCAAATATCCTATAGAAGGTCTATTTAACGAAGACGCCATCCTTGCTGCATTAACCTTAAATAATCACGGGGTATGCCGCAATATTGCACCATTTTTAACTGATTTATACCATGATTTTAATATTGATAGTCAAAATGTTTTATGTGATTATTTTAAAACCGCGAGGGAAATAGTCATTAATGCTGACCAATATATTACAGAGGATGATATAGCCAATCTAGAAAGCAAACAAAATCTAGAAGAATCAATAGAAGAGATAAATAATATTTTGGATCGTATCACAAAAGATCTAATAGAAAAAGGAATGATAGGACAAGATACAATAACTCATCATTGTATCAATATCGTAAACAGTGAAGACTTCAGTTACCTTTTTGATCCTGCAACATATCAATTTTATACCACACCAGATGATGAGGGAAAATTCTATTCTAATAGAGGAGATTATCTTAAAGTAATGCAAAACAAAAAGATGAAGAAAAAATACAAAAATATCATGACACCCGATATAGTTCTTCCTCATCCAATAAAACCTCCAGAAGAAATAGCCGCATCTTTATCTAAAAATCAAAAACATATTGAAGAAAATATCGATGTCATAGAGCAAATGCATAAAGATATAGAACCATTTTTAGTTGCTGCTGATGACACATATAAATTAATATTACTAGCCAGATAATGGCTTTTTTTATTTTATCTGAAAACTTATTATGATATAATTACTGTATATAATAATAAAGAAGGTATTAAAATGATGAATGTATTAGAAATTATTACTCGAAAAAAGAATGGTGGCTCTCTATCCTACGACGAACTTAAATTTGTCTTTATGGGCTATTTAGAGAAAAAAATTCCTGATTATCAAATGAGTGCCTTACTCATGGCCATTACCATTAACGGAATGAATATGAGTGAAACTTTATCTTTAACAGATATTTTTATTCGCAGTGGCGAGGTATATGATTATACGGGAAAAATCGATTATGTTGTCGATAAACATTCGACAGGCGGTGTAGGAGATTCTACGACGCTAATTGTTGGTCCACTTGCTGCCTCTCTTGGTCTTCATATGGCCAAGATGAGTGGAAGAGGCCTAGGAATCACAGGGGGAACAATTGATAAACTCGAAAGTATCCCCAACTTTAATGTTTTACCATCACCAGAATTTTTCTATAATCAAGTAAAAACTTTGGGATTTGCCATAAGTGCCCAAACTCCTAATTTAGTACCATTAGATAAAGTAATCTATAACTTAAGAGATGTAACTGGGACAACCGAATCAATTCCTCTGATAGCTTCGTCTATTATGTCTAAAAAAATTGCCGCGGGAGCCACAAATATCTTAATAGATATCAAAGTCGGAAGTGGGGCCTTGATCAAAACACGAGAAGATGCCAAAACTCTAAGTAAGTGGCTCATCGCTATTGGCGAAGCTTATAAGCGCAATGTAAAGACAATTATTTCAGATATGGATACTCCTTTATCATGTGCGGTTGGTAACGCCTTAGAAGTAGCCGAAGCTATAAATGTTCTACATGGCAAGAGATGTCCGTTATTTGATGCTTCCGTTGAAATAGTGGCAAATCTCTTATCAATGGCTAAAGGACTCAGTCTTGAAGATGCTACTAAAGAGACCATTAAAGCTATAGATTCAGGAAGTGCCCTTAAGAAATTTTACGAATTTGTCTCTTTCCAAGGTGGTGAATTGGGCAAATTACACATTGCTCCTAATGTTATCCCTGTCAAAGCTAAAATTAGTGGTACTATTGAATCCGTAGATGCCCTAGGAGCCGCTAAACTCGCCGGAAAATTAGGTGCTTCACGTATGACTTTAGATGATAAAATTGATTACTCAGTGGGGATTTTATTGCATGTTGGAGTTGGAGATACAGTGGAGAAGGACGACTTGCTAATGGAATTGTTCGTAAATGGCGATCTGCCTGAACTTAAAAATGCGGATTTTAGTTTCATAAATATTGTTTAATACGACTAAAATATGCTATAATTTAGAAGAATAGAGGTTGGTTAAAGTGTTTGGAAAAATTAAAAATATTGACGATATCACAGCAATAGTTGAAATACATAAAGAAAACATGATAGTTCCTAACTTAATGAACTTGCACGTTATCTTTGAAACAGCAGAACAAAAACTATTAGGAGAAGTAAAAAAAGTCGACGAAACAACAGCCCATATCGATTTGATGGGCCAATTTCTTGATGGTCGCTTTATTGCTGGTACTATAAAAAAGCCAACTTTAGATAGTCAAGTGCGCGTTATCAATGATGAAGAGTTAAATATCATATTAGGTTCAAATCAAAAGGGCAATATGTACTTGGGAAAATCAGCTATCTATAACGGCAAGGATGTCTATGTAGATATAAATGATTTATTTTCCAACCATTTATCAATATTCGGCAATACTGGATCAGGTAAATCATGTTCTGTTGCTAGAATTATACAAAATATTTTCTTAAATAAGAACTTCTTATCCTTTAATGCCAATTTATTTATCTTTGATGCTTATGGCGAATATAAAACAGCATTCAAAGTGTTAAATCAATTCAATCCAAACTATCAATATAAATTTATTACATCAAATCCCGTAGATGATACTGATGTCTTACTTAAAATTCCTGTATTTTTATTGACTATTGATGATGTTTGCTTACTTTTACAGGCTGATAATCACCATCAATATACAATTGTCGAGAGAATGCTAAAATTAGCCAAATTATTTTCTCGTGATGACAATGATACGCGCAAACTTAAGAATCATTTAATAGCTAAAGCTATTATGTCCGTCTTGTTTTCTAATCAAAATGCTGCCGGTAAGAAAAATGACATATTTACCATAATTGCCGATTGTTCAACGCCAGAATTTAACGTCGATACAGACATTCAAGGTATTGGATATACTCGTAAATTTTCTGAATGTTTCGGCATAGACCGCAATGGTGAATTTGGCGAATCCGTCCTTTTAAACGAATACTTGCTTAAATATATAGATGACGAATTAGAAACTCATATGGATGTTCCAAAAGATGCCTTCTATACTCTTGATGATTTAGAAAGAGCCTTGTCATTCACCTTAATTGGCGATGGTTTCTTAAATAATCGCATCATGCAAGATAATGCCGTTATTCTACAAGTTAGATTACATTCGCTTAATAATTCATCTAACCGTAAATTCTTTGATATCCCAAATTATATAACCCTAGAAAACTATATATCATCTTTAATCGTTCACAATAATAAACGCAGTCAAATCGTCAATATCAATCTTGAAGATGTCGATGATAATCTTGCCAAGACGATGGTTAAGATATTCTCAAAGATGATTTTCGACTTTGCTAAGAGTCGCAAGGAAAGAGCCGCTATTCCATTCCATTTATTCATCGAAGAGGCTCATAGATACGTTGTTTCGGATAATGATCACTTCTTACTAGGATATAATATATTTGAACGTATTGCTAAAGAAGGTCGTAAATATGGTGTTATGCTTGATTTAGTAAGTCAAAGACCAGTCGAAATATCAGAAACCGTTATTGCTCAGATGAGTAATTTCTGCATCTTGAAAATGACACACCCACGTGACCTTGAATATATCAATAAGATGTTGCCAAATATCTCTGGTGATATCATTGAAAAATTAACGAGTTTACAAAGTGGTACTATGGTAGCATTCGGTAATGCCTTTAAGATACCCGTTATCGTCAAAATGGATATGCCAAATCCTGCACCATATTCTTCTAACTGTAACGTCGTTGAAAGATGGAAAGCTTAAAATACCGTTGGGTATTTTTTTCTTAAGGAGAAATGTTTATGAGACAAAATATATATGATGACGAAACCTTCTATACTTTATATGATCAAATGCGCGAAGAAAAAAAGCACCTAAGTGCCAATGATCTAATTGAAATTCCGACAATCAGAAGTATGCTTCCCGATTTAAATGGAAAAAGAATATTAGAACTAGGATGTGGGTATGGCGATTCCTGTGCATATTTCAGTGAAAAAGGTGCCAAATATATCTTAGGTACGGATATATCTAGCCATATGATTGATATCGCTAAGATCAAACATAAGAGCACTAATTGTAAATTCCAGGTTTTGGCAATGGAAGATATATCTACAATTCATGACAAGTTTGATATAATTGTCAGTTCCCTTGCTTTTCACTATGTAGAGGATTTTGAAAAACTTCTACAAGATATCTATAAGTTATTAAAGGATGATGGTCTTCTGATATTCTCTCAAGAGCACCCAATCGGAACAGGAACTATTTTAAATGATGCATGTCACAACTCTGATAATATAACTCTTGCCGATAAAAGATACTATTTAGTATCCGATTATAATATTAATGGAAAAAGAATTGTCGATTGGAACAACTGTAAAGTTGTAAAGTATCATCGTAATTTTAACTACATTATTAATACTTTGCAAGGATGTAATTTCCAAATAGAAGATATTCTTGAACCAACACCGACAAAAGAAGTTATAGAAAAAAGACCAGATTATAAAAACCAGTTAGATAAACCATTCTTCCTCTTTATAAAAGCGCGTAAAATCAAACATTGAAAAACACATAATATCTAGGTATAATAAGAAAAGAGGTGTAATTATGACTGAAATAAAGAATAATCGAGAATTAGGAGAACAATTCCGTCATCTAATGTGGCAAGGGGAAGAAGTTATTCCTTCCCATTTAGAATTTGAATGGAAGAATTATATAGAAAAATGGGGAGTATTGGGCGAGCAAGATAGTTTAGATTTTTTAAGCAAATGCCAAACAATAGTAAAATATCTCTTAAAATTTAGAAATAATACAAGTGGCAGAGATGTCGCATCTGAGTTTTACCAAGAATACCCCTATAAAAGCGCGTATACTAAGGATATCGCCGATGTCATTACTAGATTCGCACCTTTTCCGGAAAATGTTCAATTTCTTCAAGGCTTCTATGAATCATTTCTTGATATAACAAAGGAAGAGGATAAAAAAATAACTTATAAAATTAGTCAAATAAGAGCTATAAATGACATTATGAATCTTGGAATAGATTACAATAATGCGCGTTTTATCAATAACGCATCTTTTATAAATATTGATTTTAATGGGGAAATAATTCCTGCTATGCTATGGACAAATGATATTTACTGTGGAATATCAGAAAAAAACGAATTGCTAACTTATAGACAAATTGGTGAAGATTTTGATGTTTTATATATTGATAATGCGGATAATTCCTATACTCGTTTGATCAATCGCCGTGCTAAGCTAACTCCAAATGGTATGTTATCTGAAAAAAATCTAATGACTAATCCCCAAGGAGAAAAAATTGCTGATGGAAATAATTCTTTATCCGTAAACGCCAATTTTTTTGACATAAATCAAAAAGTCGCTTTATATCAAAAACTATGCAACAGACTTGCTGAAATGGATCCTGACGTAGGTCGTGAGATAACGCAAGAGGCTATTAAACTAAGTGATACTATTGACGAAAAAAACAATATTTTATGCGCAACTATTTTTAATGAATTATTAAGTTCTGATAAAACTTCCAAAAATCCGACAAAATAAACACGTTTCGTGTTTTTTTCTTTCTTTTTAATCTCATTTATGATAAATTAAAAAAAGAAGGTGAAAATAACTATGGAAAAAGATTTAATAACGACAATGCAAAAACAGAGAAGAAAGACAATTGATAAATTTAAACAAATGAGTAACAAATACATACAAGAACAAAAAGTGGAATTATGGGATAAGTATGTCGATAATTACTACGAAGACTTAGGAACCAATGAACATCCAATGAATGAAGTTTTCAATTATATTGCTCAATTATCTTCGCATCTTAGTCCCCAAAGTGTTGCTGAGCTATTTATGCGTCGAACAGGGCCTTTTGATCATGCTTTAGTAGCTGCTAAGACAATCGCCTTTTTTGCCAAAAATGGTGACGAATTCTATGAAGCCTTAAAAGAAATTGCTAGGGAAGAGAAAAAAGAAGGCATAATTGATGAAATCTTTGCCAGTAAATTGCATGCCGTAAATGCTTTAGATGAAATAGAAGAGGGTCTAGAATTATTCCAAGTCAAGACCGTTAATTTGGATTTAGCTAGTTATAAAGGAATTAAAGGTCTCGCCTTTGAAAACGGCTTTATCAAAGGTGTAACCCCAGATAAACATCCCGTAGTTGGTCAAAAAATAGATAGTCAATATGTATTTTATATTATTACCTCCGAATCTAAATATCTTCGTTTACTAATTCAAGATCCCATGGCAAGTCACATTAATAAAATGCGTCAAAAAAATTGGGGATATATTACTAATGAAAAAGGAACACATGTATCAAAAGTAGAAGAAGAGCCAATAATTTCTTATGTGGATGAGCCAATGACGATTGATGAACTTCATGAGCGTGATAATATTGGTCAGTATTTAAGTAATAATCATATTATTCTTTCAGTACTAAAAGAGATTTATGATCTTAGCTTGTCAATCAATGAACAAAGTAATACGACAACGATAAAAGCAATCATGTATAAAGAAATGGCCGAATCCGTAAAATTACAAAAGAAATAGAAGCAATAATTATTAATTATTGCCTTTTTTATGCCTTTATGCTAATATATAAAAATTAAGAAAAGAGGTTTTAATATGCCAACAAATAAAGATTCTATGGAAATACCAGTTATAAAGAATTTATTTAAAGACAACCAAAAGAAATTCGAACAAAATACTTTAAGCACTGAGGAATTAGAAGCGGCTATGGACGAAATATATAAAGAAGAAGATAAAGATGCTACACATTCTCAGGAAATCGCCAATTATCGTATGCCTATTCGCATTGAAAAAGGAACAAAGGTCGTAAAAGAAGAACTATCATCTGAATGGCAAGAATTTGTAACTAAATATAGTAGTAAAGAAATTCCTTACAATTATGCTTTAGAGACGATACTAAAATACTTAATTATGCTCGATGAAGGCATATATCGTCCTTTCAAGATAGGTAATATGTTCATCGATGAAACTAAAGGTTTACCTGCAATAGAACGCACATTTATCCTAACCAATATTGATAAATACGCAAAGATGAGTGGCTCTTTTTATCAATTAGTAAAAGTGATCTTTGAAAAACAACAGATTAAAGAGCAAAGTTCAGATACACAAACCCTCATCAAAGAATTAACCAATATGGGCGTACCTGCTCATGAAGCCGAGATTTTATCCACAGCTAAGATTGTGAAACTTATAGAAAACGGACATGAGATAGCGGAATTAATGGCCTTTGAAAGTGGAAATAAAGAAGGCGTAGATAATTATGGCAACTGGGTATTCATTGAAGAAGTAACTACAAAAGATAATCGTCATTTCCAAATCATCTTCAAAACCAATAAAGATGATCAAATGCGTTATATAATTGAACGCGGAACTAATATTGCTTTAGTAACTAACAAAGATGGATCATATAAAGCTAAAATAAACATGCAAATAGATTTTGAATCTTGTCCTAACAATGAAGTTAAAACCTTAATCGAAAAGATAGATAATATTATAACGGAGATTTCCCTAATTGATGTTACGCATGATGAAGCATATGATACGACATGTGAAATAATTGAGTTAATCTCACCAGTAAGTGATAACGATTTGACACTGAAAGTTGCAGAAATATACGATCAAGAGATACAACAACTAAAAAAAGCTCATGAATAGGGCTTTTTTTATGCTATAATACTCATGGAAGTGAAAAGATGAAGGATTTAAAGGAAATAAATAAAAGTATAGTTAAGACCTATAAAAAGACGATTTGGAAAAAGACGATTAAAGCTATCGATGAATATAAATTGATCGATGAGGGAGATAATATTGCCGTTTGCATAAGTGGGGGAAAAGATTCCTTTTTACTAGCTTGTGTACTAAGAGAGATATCTCGTCATTATAAAATCAAATTCAATCTAACATATATCTGCATGAATCCTGGCTATAATGAAAAAAATCTCAATAAAATCAAAGAAAATGCCAAAATTCTTGATATACCCTTAGTAATATTTGATACCGATATTTTTTCTAGTATTACATCTGAAAAAAATCCTTGCTACGTATGTGCTCGCAAGAGAAGGGGATATCTATATAACAAAGCCCAAGAACTAGGATGTAATAAAATAGCTTTGGGGCATCATTTTAATGACGTTATTGAAACTATTATGTTAAATATGTTATATGCTGGACAGTATGGTTCAATGCTTCCCAAACTTCACAGTGATCACTATGAAAACATGACTCTTATTCGTCCTCTATACCTAGTAAATGAATATGATATAGGTAAATGGGTTAAATTTAACGAACTTGACTTTATCGACTGTGCCTGTAAAGTAACGAAGAAAAAGACCGATAGCAAGAGAAGAGAGATGAAAGAATTAATTAAAAAGTTAAAAGAAAATTATGAAGATGTCGATAAGAATATCTTTAAATCCAGTGAAAATGTCAATATAGCAACACTCCTTGAATATTATGATGGAGACGAAAGGGTTTCCTTTCTTGATCGCTTTTAGCGTCAATTTTAAAAGTTTCTATTTACTTTTGATAAGTTAGTATGATATATTAATGGTACCTAAGAGAGGTTTAAATTATAAAACCGACTATTTGTGATTATTGGGAATCTAATTGATTTGTGGTGTTGAAGACCTTGTCATTGACGTAGGGATCCTAAAACAGATCATGTGATGCCCACCTCGTGCGAGCGGGCTTTTATCACGCCAACTTCTCTTAGGCTTTTTTAATGCCTAAAAATATTTCTAAATTAAAAAGTCAAGTGCAACAAAAGAGTAAATTAAGTATTATTCACA
>CAJTKV010000055.1 GCA_910577075.1 uncultured Bacilli bacterium | reverse complement strand
TACGTGCCTGCGTTGCCTGAACAACCGTTGGTTTAACTGGTGTTGCTGGAGCAACAGTTGGTGCCACTGGTGTTGCTTGAACTGTAGGAGCAGTTGGCGTTGTTACCACTGTTTGTACTGGAGTTGGCGCTACCGCTTTCTTTCCTGTTCCAACCACACTCTCTCCATTTAATTGTACTTGAGGTGCAGAACTCATCTCCGCACGATTATTTTGAGCAAGTAACTTGTTTTTTTCAGCCACAGCTTTTGATACAGCTGCCTTGCGATTAATATTGGCATATACCCCCATAGCAACTAAAGCTGCACCAAGAGTACCTATGATTATCCACATAAATACGCTCATATAACTGCGCTTAATAGTTATCTTATATTCTGTTGCACCCAATTCTCCATAGGATACGCGAATCACAACTTCATTTGTTCCCTTCTTTAAAACTTGAGAACCTGCACCAGTAATATTAACATCATCACTGTAAGATTTAGCTTCAACAAATACCTCATTCAAATTTGAAGGTACTGTTACAGTATATTCTTTAGTATCTGGGCTAAAGGCAAAGTCATATCCTACTACCTTTAAAGATGTCAATTTAGTATCAGATATTACTAATCCCTCAGGTCTCGTAATTATAAGTTGAAAAGTTGCCGTTTGTCCACCTTGATTTCGCAAAACCAAATCAACAGCATTTTCTCCAACAGCTAAGTTACGTTGTCCTGTTCCAACAATAGTTATACCTCCACCAGCAGTAGCACTTATAGTTACTTTATCAGTTTCTGGTTTAACTGTAGCACGGTATACTCCACCATCATAAGAAACATTAAAGTCATCTACTCTAACACTTGTAAGTTCAAGTGGAACTGGAGCCGTTGTTACTCTTGATGTCGTAGGTTGTGAAGTTTTCTGCGTTACTGCATTAGGATTCTTAGTTGTAGTTGGCTTAGTTGTTACTTCTTTGACATTGAATGTCTTAGAACTTCCCGATCCTGTAAATTCGTTGAAATCGGGATCAGTAGCAACTACTCCTTTTACTGTTAATGTTACTTTTCCCACCTTTGTTCCTTTAATTGTCAGTGTTCCTATTTCAAAAGATCCCGTTGAGTCTTTATCAGACTGAATATCAAAAGACTTACTATCTCCTCCTCCACCATTCCAAACGCTAGCTTGTTTGAAACTTTGAATAGTTGCACCATTTGATACCGAGTATTCAGCATGAAGTCCGGCTACTTTACCTGACGAATTTCCTCTTAATGTACAAGTGGTAGTCTTATTAATAGTTACGTCTTTACAAGAAATACTTATAGACATACTAGCTGCTTCAGCATAACTTGGTAAGAAAGCGAATGCCATAATCAAAATTATGGTTAAATATATTTTTTTCATTCCTTTTTCCTCCTTCTTTTTATTAATAACAAAATTATAGCCACTACTATTATAATTATAATAGCATACACAACAATTCCATAGATGCTATTGTTGTCTTTTTTTTCTTTACTTTTCATTTCGTTGACATTTTTTATTTGGTCACGTTTAACAACAATATGATCTTGGTATTTTTCATCACTGAAGGCCAAGTATTCTGTCGCTATGTTTAACTCATCTATTTCTTCATTTGCTATTAAAACAATTTTTCCAATATTAAATTCTTGGGTTTTATCCTCTAATCCATACAAAATAATTAAATTATTTTCCTCGTCACCTTCCCATGAATTATCCTTTTCAAAACTTACAAATTTTAAATTACTAGGAAGTTTAAATTCATACTCTATACCAGACACCAAATTATCTGTTAATCCCTTTATCTGGCAACTAAATTGTTCTTTTACTTTTATTTCATCAGGACACTCAAATTTAATTTTCATTTCATCTTCATCTGCAAAGACAGACAAGGGAAGAAGAAAAAGAATCAATAAAAATTTCATATACTTCATTTTCTTCACCTCTATTATTTAAATACTTGCAATTGCATTTCTAACAAATCTAAATAATTTTGTTGTATCCGCATTTGATATAGTATTTCTTTTATTTATTGCTGCTGCTTTTAGTTGATATTTATTAGTTATTAATTTAGCTTTTCTTACATGTCGGTGAAGTTGCGTTATATCTGCGTTTGTTATTTTACCGTCGCCATTTACATCACCAATAACTATTATTTTATATGTTACTCCACTAACTTTTAGACCCATATTCGTACCAATTAAGTTAGTATTGTTAGTAATATTTTGATTAGAGCTATTTAATATCTGATAAGATGTATATCCTCTTATATTGCCCATAAACTCAGTTTTCGTCAATTGCTTCTTACTCATAGATGAAACAAATATTGTTTTATCTGTATGATTAATAGTATAGACACTTGAAGATAACCTATCTTGAACATTAAATGTTACACTGACTGATGTATCTCCATTTGATAAGGTAATTGTTGATGAACCACCATTTTTAGTAACTATATTTGTTCCACTTATCGTGGCAACATTAGTATTACTTGATTTCAATGTAAAATTCTTATTAGTTGCATTATTTGGTTCTACAACAAAAGTCGTCTTATAAGTCGTATTGGTATACGCCGTATAACTTGCACTAGCATTGGTATTATTGATTTTCAAAGTAACCTTAGTAACAGGAATAAACTTAACTACTTTCATATTCAATCCTGTATATGGCAAATGATTAATACAAATCATCACTTTATAATCGCCAATATCACTTAAAGCACCCGTTGTAAAGTCTCCTGTAATAGTTCCATCATTATTGATAAACTTAGCATCTATCTCTTTAATAATTTTGCCCTTAGTATCAGTTATTGCAATAGTATACTTTGATAAATCATCAAGAGGATATGTCGATGTGAAATGATATAATCCTTTCGCACCATCTCGGTCATATATGGAAGTTTTATCACTAGTATCATAATTTTTTACTTGTGATAAAGTTGATGTATTATTCATATTAATCTTATAATATGTATCATCAATGCTTATATCCATAATATTAGAATACATCCTTTCAACATCAATATCTTCTGCTCCTTCTTCTAATAGATATAGACGTACATGGTAAGTTCCAACAGGTAAGGCAAAAGGAACTATTTCAACCCTTACATTATCTCCGGCATCTGTATTGCCAAGATTATTAGTAATCTTAAATTTGTCTGTAACATTCGCTCCTTCAGCATCTGTTACTATCCACTTTAGATTTGCTAAATCATCTGCTATTGGTTGCTTATTAACATCAAATGTATAGTATTGTTCTTCGCGATCAGCATAAATTATTGAAGCACTAGAATTAAGATTAGATAAATCTATTTGTTTATAGTTACCATATAACTTAATTCCTTGAGTTACTGTTGAAGCCGCTTCTGGCATGTCATCATCTTGATAAGTAATTACAACATTATAATCTCCAGCATCCAAATTAGTAGAAGCACTATAAGCAATATCTATATGATGATCTTGAACGGAGACATTAAATTTATTTGTAATATTAGTTTCTCCATTGAAGACATTTACAACAATGAATCCCGGATTGATGTTATACGCTGATTCAAAGTGCAAGCGATACGTTCCATCGACATTTTTATGCATGCGATTATCCGTTGTCTTAGATATTATTTCAACGCGACTAATTTCTAATTCTTTCGCATAATTTCCAATACTAAATGCTTTTTCTTTCTCTAGAGTATAACCCTCTAGTTCATAGGACATCTTCAACGTATAATCCCCTGGAGCTGCTGCTCCTTCGGCAAACGCAAGAGTTAAATCAAAGCTGTTATTTCCCTCAGCATTAACCACTGATTTAGTGAATTCACTCGTCACATCTTCGCCCCTATTGTTTAATACTTGAGCGTTTTGCATCATGACATATTTTTCGCTTAAACTTTCTTGATTATTTATACCAAATTGAATTCTTGGAATGTCCTCAGTTGTTACCCTAAATGTTATTTTTCCACCCTTATTTGGTATCAAAGGATTTGGATCATAACTTGGAACTGATATTTCATAATTGAAATATTTTTCATTTAATCTAAATGGCAAGCGATCTGTAAAAGTTTCTTCACCATTATTGTATTCAATCATTAAATAGTAATCTTGTGCAATAGCAATATCTGCTGATCTTGCTAAATATCTAATATCAATCACATGTTCTTTATTAAACTGTTCACGATCAAATTCAAATGGTCGTCCAAGATAATCAATATTACCATTGGCATTTTTCAAGGAAATATTAACTCCCGGATCATCATAATCTACACCTATCAAAGTTACTGGTGCATAAATAAAGCCATTTTTATTTTTGAATAAACCATCAACATTCTTTTGACCATCGGCACCAGTTGTAGTTGAATATATTAGACTATTGCCAAACTTAACCAAGACATAATTGCCATGTACTTCCAATGTGTAGATTTTATAATCTTGTGATCCAAAATATAACACAAGTGCATATTTCTGAACTTTTAACTCATCTTTATGTGTATTCAAGTGCTCTGTATTAACTCTCAATTTCAAGTGCTTATTGCCATTAGATACCTCGGTTAAAAAATCATTATATTTAGTAGTTCCTTCATTGTTTACCTCACAATTATACCCAGTATCTAAACATGATCTATTTAATTCCCAATTAACAGCATCTGTACGAACGGTATCTAAAGTTATATCAATTGTCGTATCTTCAACATTTTTAAAGAATCCATCGACAACGTGATCTTTGTTTTCAACAGGATCATAATATGACCCAGTAATTCTAACTCTTTCAATATCCCAAGCAAATAATGCCTCCAAATCACTTATTGGCGTTTCATCATCTTTATTTAGATATTCCGATACTAAATAATAATTCTTTTTCTTATCAGTATCCTCTTTTAAAGTTATTTTTACCTTAGCTGTACAATCCAAACCTGAACATTCTTTATCAATCAATTCAACTGAATCAAATTCTTTGTTCTTTGACTCATCTGAAGAAACATCTACATAATCATTGCCATTAAATCCCATAATTTTAAATTCAAATTGATTTAAATCTTCAATGTATGTTGTATTTATTTCTTTGGTGAAATACTGTATTGCACCATTTGCTGTTGGTACATCTTCTTCTGATACTTCCCACTCATAACTAGCAGGATTTACAACGAAATCAACAGTCGTCCTTGCTTCATCACCACCATCTTCTTTATATGTGAAATATAAATGATATGGTGCTGATTGAGGCTTGTCCTTGATATTAGTTAATTTGAAAGTATAAATTGAATGAGTATCATCTACTTCTTCTCTTTCAATCTGATAGGTAAACTTATCTTCGTTATCAATTTTAAATTTACCACTATTATTATCCGTTTTTTCTCTCGTTAGCTCAATGTCGCCACTCGAATTTTCTTGAATCATACGAATGTTGATATTATCATAGTTACTAATATAGTAACCATCAAACACCATGCTTTTTGTCTGTGGGAAATTCAAAATAAACGATAAATCATCAGTTTTTTCTTTATCTAAAACTAAACCATAGTATTTACCATCAATTTCAAAAGTTTGTTCACCTGTATTAGTTACTCCATTGTTTGTATAGGAAAGTACTATCTTATATCTACCCTTAGGATGTGCAACACCCTTTATAGTTCCAACCGTTAATGTCGTTTCAAGAGGTTCCAACTCTGTACGTTCTATCATTGAGAAAATCTCACTATTGACATTAAACATTTTACTTGTACTTTTATCTGTTTGAATAGGAGTTCCCCAATTAATCTCATCAATATTACCTTCTGTATCTTCAGTATAGTAAATAGCATAAGAATATTTATTTTCGAATTTAAAAGTATCAGAAATTTTCAAATCAAATGTAGCAGTACCTTCTATGTTGTCATACATTATATCATTTGCATCGCCATCATTTGATAATTTTGGCAATGCAAATTCTATTTCATATTCTGGTTCATCAAAATCCATCATCGTCATATGCGTATTTTGTTTCCACATTTCAGGAAACTCTGCCTTCGTTATTAAAGTATCTGGATCATCATTTAAATGACCAACACCTGGCAAATTTTCATATGCAACATAGGCGTAATACATTTTAGGATCAACTTCTGTATTAGGTAATACAACGACTGCATGGTCGAGATTTGTTCCGCTTTCATCTATCATAATATTAAATTGATCTGTAACTTCATGGCCAACTTTTGTCCCTGCATTAGCACGATAATTTCCCAACAATCTTCCCACTAAAATGTTGCCGTCTTCATCAAATACAAAGTTCAAAAATAGATATCCATACATATTTGGGTGTGAAGCTTTAAAATCTGTGTAGGTACTTTCCTTTTGAACACCATTTTCTTTAAACACCAACACTTGATCTTTTAATTCATTAGAAAATCTAGCAGAAATAACTTCGATAGATGTCGTACTGTTCTCTTTAAAATTAGTACTATCGGTTATAATATTACCTGTTGTTGCATCGAATTTATAATAATCTAGTAACTCGGCAACTTGAGAATATTTAGATTTTTTAAACTCTTCAATCGTCGTCGTGAAAGTGCCAACTTCTTTATCATCCTCAAACACTTTATATGTTACATTATTATCTTTTTTGTTCAATATTCTTACTTCGTAATTAATCAAATCATAATAATATAGTTCCCCGTTATCATCCATATCTACTAAACTATCATAAATTTTTACATTAACATTATGATAATTTATAGTAGTTGCTTGGACAGAACCTTTTCTCAAATAGAAACCTAAATAATGATTTATCTGCTTATTAGAATGTTTTGTAAACACAGTAGAATCTACTGTATGATTGATATAATAATCAATCTCACCTTCATAAAGTGAGAAGCCAATATCTCTTGTAATAGTTTCATGACCATCATTCATATAGAATCTTACATAATATTCGCCAACATATGACTCATCTGTATTATTATAATCTAAAGTATAAGCAAATTGTCCAGATTCACTGTCAGAAGTAGTTACTTTAATATCTTTTACTACAAAACCGTCATTTTGTGTAACTTCCTTACCATTTGTGTTAAAGATTCGATATGTTACATTATCAAAATCTTCTCTTTCCATGCCACTATAATTATATTTGAAGTAGAATACTCCTCCTCCACCGGCATTAATTATCTTGTTTGCTTCTTGAATAGTCAGAATTACAATCGATTTATTCGCATTTAGAGGATAATAAACGTCTCCTGAACCATCAGTCGAATATTTACTTTCTTCAAATGCTGTAAGCTGGTTAGGAAATTGATTTTCAAAATCTTCTTTTGACAAATTAAAGTGATCCACTAAATTACCACTAGAGTCAGTCACTTCACTTTCAAGGTCTATATAGTAAACTGCTGTACTAGTTACTCTATATATAAAATAATTTTTGTCATCATAAGTAAAAGAAAATACTACATCGCCATCTTCAACATGTCTAATATCTTGAATAGCAGTACCTGAATACGCCTTATTGAATTCCTCAATACTCATTGTTTTAGTTTCAGTTCCTTCTCGGAAAACAATAGATGAATTTGTCAATTTAGTTACTTGAAGAGTCACTGGTGTTGTTGATGGAGTACGCACATACTGATGAGATTCAACTGGAGTTGCCTCATTAAATATTACATCCTTTCCACCTAAAGTAAATGTGAATCTTTTAGTTAATGTTCCACGAGAGTCTGAATAAGTTGGATTCGAATAATTAACAGTAACAGTGTATGTTCCTGATGGCGCTCTAAATAATATCGATGTTTTATTTCCAATTGTATAAGTGATTTTACTGTTAGTTTCGTTTACAGATATATTAAAATACGACGTATAATCTCTGTTTCTACTGTCTGTCAAAGTATATGAAAAACTTGAAGTAGAAACACCCTCAAAACTATCGAGAACAATTTCCCATCTATTGCGTTTATTACGTGGATTATTAGGATAATTAGTCTTCGTTTCTATTTTTCCTTCGAAATTGTAATATTTATCGACTAAAGCAAAATTTGTTGAACGACTTATCGTGTTATTTTTCGCCTCTAAATTTTCTCCATCATTTCCTTCGACATTGTTCATAACTCCAATGATTCGCCACAATTCGCCATTGAATTCAACATAATTATTTGGATTACTTCCAACATATCTAACGTTGTTATCAGTTGTTCCGTCAGTAGTAAGATTTGTTGTATCAGTATTTGCAAGACTTTTAATTCTTTGAACCATATTATTAGTTGTTACAGCTGATTTTTTTATTGTATAAGGATTATTTTCAGAACCATTTCCTCCAGTGATTACCACATCTTTATCTAAATAAACCACAGGATGAGTTGCAAAATTCTTACTTGCCTCATAACTGCCCATGTCACCAAGATGTGTTATATAAAACACTCCTGTTCCACTAGACTCTAGAGTATGAGTCATTGTACTTTTATCACTATTACTATATAACCAGTTGGCATTCTTACAACTTGAACTATAATTATAAACACTCGTATTTAAGCAACTATTTTTTTCACTTCCACCGACAGCAAAGCCATAGTCACTTGGATACATAAGTCCAACATTTCCTTGCCATGTGCTTGAATTTGAGCCATATGTTCTAGTTCCTCTTTCTGATGTATAAAAATCAGATGCTTTTCCCGAACCGGCAGCATGAGCACCAATATTCCAGTTAATGTTACTTATTAAATTTTTTGCTTCCTCTGTCAAACCAATTTCATCATACGCTCCTGTTGCATTATAATAACGTCCATTTAAAATAGCTTGTATAGAAGCCTTATTCCAGTCATTTGTTAAAGGCGAATTGCTATTCCATGGAAGATTGCCAATTGATGAATTTCTCATAATTTTTACTCTTGATTCTGTCGTTGTTTCCGAATCTTTAGATTCTTCCCATTCATGGTTAACAGAAACAGTAACGACATAAGAAGAAGGATTATAAGTTCCTCCCTCTTTCATTGCCAAAGTTATAGTCATAGATTTATTTGCAATATTTGTCTTTGTTATGACAAAATTACTCGTAACATCTGTTCCATTGCGAGTCACTTTAACATTAAAATCGTTTTTGTCAGGAACATTTTCAATACGCGTCACCGGAACACGTATTTCTCCTAACTTATCAACATACATTTTATCATATTTTGTTCCATCACTTTTAGTTCCTGGTACAAGTGTCGGATTGCCAACAGTAAATGAAGGTACTTCATCTTTTGTCGTGAAAACATATTTTTCTGCTAATGCATAGGTATAAGAAAATAATTGATTCGGCACATCAAGAACACTAAAAGCCACAAATAATGCTATAATGCTAAAAATTAATACTACATTTTTTAAATACCTCTTCATATTTTCACATCCTACTATAAATTATAACATTGAAGTCTTTTTAAGTAAACCTTTTAAGCGACATAATATTACAAAATCCTCATTTTTATCTTAACCAAAATATGACAAAATATAGCAAATATTGTTGATAAATTTATCATGTTTAATATATAATATTATTATAGGAAGTGATTTAGATGTATTGTCGAAAGTGCAAATCATTACTACAGGAAGACAGCCATATTTGTCCTAAATGTGGAACTGATAATGACGCAACAATGGATTTAAGCGATGTTGTTTATAAATTAAACTTAAAAAAGAAAAAACAAAGACCGGTAACAGTTGCCATACTATTTTTATTTTTAACTGTTGGAATTATAAGTCTTTATTTGATAAAAGACTCTAAAGCTATACTTGAAAACGAAAAGATAACAATCCCCAATACCACTCAAGCAATACAGGATATAAAAAAATTAAAATACGAAGACATAACTTTAGAATATCCTGGAACTTTTGGCAAAACTGCTAGTACAATATTCTATAAGACAAATGCCAATATTTATATAAATATCTCGATAATAGATGCAAGTGAATATAATAATTTAATCAATGGTAATGAATGCTTAGACTCTCTTCTTGGCAATATAAATACTAAAACTTTTGCTGAAGAGAATTCTTATAATCATCTATTTATGTTGAATAATAAATATTATAATATAACTGTCCATTATCCTAATGACGATAAAATTTATACCGAAGCCATTCAATTAAATATTTCAAAAATTTTAAATTCTATAAAAGAAAAATAAACGAATAATCTGAAGTTGTAATATGAAAGTAGACATATAAAAATATGTTTGCTTTTTCTTTGCTA
>CAJTKV010000054.1:4688-10413 GCA_910577075.1 uncultured Bacilli bacterium | reverse complement strand
CTCTTTTGTTGCACTTGACTTTTTAATTTAGAAAATTCTAGAGCTTTTTAACACTTTTATGATTTTTCATTAGTTTCTTAACACCTGTTTTGAATGCTACATCAATTAAATCTCCCGACACAGAAATTACAACGCCTAAGCCATGAGTATCGTGTTCAATCGTGTCGCCAGGATTTATATCATCATTCTTTCCTTCGACATACATTGTTTCCTTATTAATCTTATGTTCATCTTTTATAGAATCTAATCTTTCTACATATTCTTCATTTATCTCATCGATAAATCTTGAAGGCGGATTCATCGTATCTTTACCATATAACATACGTCTTTTAGAATTCGTAAGATATAATATTTCTTTTGCTCTTGTAATACCTACATAGCATAATCTTCTCTCTTCTTCTAAACCATCTTCTTCGGCAACAGAATTGGCATGAGGAAATATTCCCTCTTCCATTCCTACTAAAAATACTACAGTAAACTCTAGTCCTTTAGCTGAATGAATAGTCATCAATGTAATTTCATCGCCATCTTCCTTATGTTGGGAGATATCGGCAATCAAACTTATCTCTTCTAAAAAATCACCTAAATTAACACAGCCTTCTTGCTCTTCAAAATTAGCTGTAATAGATTTAAATTCCATTAAATTATCTAATCTTAATTCATTTTCTAAAGTTTTCTCTTCTTCTAATTCGGCTTTTAAACCTGTCTTTTCTAAAATATAATCAATTAAATCCGTCAAAGTTGAACTCTCAGAACACTTAATCAAATCTTCTATTAATGCTTTAAATTCTAATTCCTTCTTGGTGCTCAAAGAATCATACATACTCATATTTTTTGCCTCGGCTAATTTTTCCAAATTGCTTATAGCTGTCGTACCAATTCCCCTCTTTGGAACATTGATAATGCGCGTCAAACTTACTGCATCATGTGGATTATAGATAAGTCTTAAATAGGCAATTAAATCTTTAATTTCCTTACGGTTATAGAAGTAATACCCGCCTACAACTTTACAAGGAATCCCTTTTGTTAATAATCCTTCTTCAAATACACGACTTTGTCCATTAGTTCGATAAAGAATTGCTATATCACTTCTCTTATATCCATCTTCTAATAATTTTTGTATTTCACTTAAGACTAAAGTAACTTCATGTTTTTCATCATAACTACGCATATATTTAACTTTTACACCATCGCCATGCTTGCTCCATAATTCCAAATCTTTTCTCTGAGTATTGTTTTTGATAACGCAATTGGCGGCATTCAAAATATTATTTGTACTGCGGTAATTCTCCTCTAATTTGATTGAAACACATTCGGGATAATCTTTTTCAAAATTGATAATGTTTTTATAATCAGCTTGTCTAAAGGCATAGATACTTTGATTCATATCACCTACGACAAAGAGATTTCTATATTTACTAGCAAGTAACTTACATAATTTATACTGCACGGGATTTGTATCCTGGTACTCATCTACTAGAATATACTGAAAATGCTCTTGATATCTATCTAATATATCATCATGATTCAAAAATAATTCCACTGGTTTAACTAATAAATCATCAAAGTCCATAACATTTGATTCACTCAATATAGATTGATATTTATGATATATTTCTACACATTTTTCGTCAAAAGGCGTATTAAAAGTTCTCTCTAATTCAGCTTCACTTAACATCTCATTTTTTATTAAAGAAATCTTATTTCTTATGGCATATGGATTAAACTTCTTTGGGTCGATATTGTTGTTTTTCAATATTTTCTTAACGATTGACAATGAATCATCACCATCAATAATGGTAAAATTCCTATCCATCCCACATTCCACATAATTTTCTCTAATAATTTTTAAACCCAAAGAATGGAATGTTCCAATAAAAGAAGAAATATCTCCATATTGATAAAACACACGATCTCGCATTTCTTTAGCTGCTTTATTCGTAAATGTTATTGCCAATATATTATAATCTCTGACACCATTTTCAATCAAATTGACAATACGTGTAGTTAAGACTTTTGTCTTACCTGATCCGGCTCCAGCCATTACTAAACAAGGACCATCAATATGCTCTACTGCTTCCTGTTGTTGCTCATTTAATGTACTCTTATAATTCATACTAATCATCCTCTACTTCTCTAATCATTATATCATATCCACACCTATTTTATCATACGTACACTTGTTCTTACAATAAAAAAAGAGGATAATTTTTATCCTCCTAATTTAACACCACTGGCTTCTGACATTTCCTCTAATTTTCTTAAGGCATCTTCTAATACAGTTTTATTTAGAAGTTCTAAATAATCTATACCTTTATCATCTAACTCTTCAAGGAAACTATCAATATAATCTTCTCTATTTATAGTTATTCCCGAAGGAGGAAAAGTAAAGAATGGTCGAACATACTCCCTTAAGTTTTCTACTAATTCATCATAAGCATCATACAAGCCTTCTGTAGCTTCATTTATCTTATCAACATTTCCATTAATATTATTTAAAGCATCGACATATTCGCCAATTATAAGAGAAACTCTTGGAGCAAAATACCTATCGACAAAATAATCTAGCCTAGCACTAAAATTAATGCTATTCATAATTGCTAGTGGATTGCCACCAAAATTTGAATAATACTCACGAGCTTTATTTATAAGCATTCCTTTAACTTTATCTGCTGTTAATACTTTGTCTTCTTCATCGAAAACTAGCTCTTCAGTCGAATCTACTTTATCTATTTTGGTAGTTTGATTTTGATTCATTTGTTCTATTTTATTCTTCGCTGCTATATCAAAACAAAAACTATTTTCATCAATTCCATGCTTTGGACAAGTATCCTTTATCTGAGACTGAATGGACATGACAAAACTTAAATCACTCTTCGCAATTCTAGAAGCCATCTCATGTAAAACCTCTTTCAGATCTGCTTCATACATCTTAACTTCTTTTCCATTTTTTCCCTTAATAACAAATTTTTCTAAAGATATTGATTTACCATTACAAAGATTAATTATAAAATCTTCAATAGAGACATTCAAAGCATCAAATAATCTTTTCTTAAAATCCTGATTTTTTATTGACTCTATAGTATAGCCCATTAAATCAACTACTTCTGTCTCATCAAATGTTCTATTCTCTTTTTTGGCTAGTCTCATTCGAGATTCCTTTTCATAGCCATAATATCTTTCCAACCTGTCGACAAATTGTTGAACAACTTTTATTGCAAAATACTGTTTAAAGGGAATCATTGTATTTTGATATTTAATCTCGGTATTTCTATGATTCACTATCCACTCTTTTGTAGAAGCATCAATAATTGGCTCTAATATTTTCGTTCTAACATCATTAAACGATTGCTTGCCACCATCGGGAAGTTCCCCTGGTTCTGAGCCATAGCCAATCCATCCATCTATTTTTCCTGTAAGAAGCGGCGGCTCTAGTAATCTGCTACCCAAATCGGGATTTTCATTTTTAATCTCTCTTAAAATATCAATATATTCTCCTAGGGTTTCTGTTGATGAATATATAACCACTGTATCATCGCGATATCCACCCGTATCAAACTTAAAATAAAAGGGTATTTTATGTTCATTAAATTTTTCTACGAGACAATTAACTAAATTATAAGTATCAGATGAATCTGTATTTAAATATAGACGATGTTCAACATTGGGATATTCATCCTTTTTAGCTGTTAAATATCTAGAACAGACATGAACCCATCCTGAATTTTCTCCAAAAGTATCCCATCGATATTTTTCTAAAGCTTTCATCAAAACTTTATCTTCGCGATTTGCCCAGATAATATCATCTACTTCTTGTGCCGTTTTTACATCGGGAACTCCCTTTAAATAATTGCGCATTCTAACAAAATCATTGCCAAAACTCCTTTGTGCCAAAAATTCTTCCTTGGTCATAGAGACAATACTTTTTTTCCACATATTAAACATAGATGCATAAAATTTATCAGCATCATTAACATTATATCTTCCTGAGTTATTTTTTTGAGAGGCTCTTACCAATCGCCCATAAAAGCCGCCCATGCCTTTATCTTGTTTTGCATATACATCAATTATTTTTCTTACAGTATCTAAATTACTTAGAGGATTTTTTATTTGGCGATATAAATCACGTAATTCCATATTTACTCTCCTAATCTTTAATTGCATTCATTCTATCTTGAATCTTTCGTATTTCTAAATTTCTTATTTCTCTAAAGTTTAATAATTCACTTAAAAAAGTATATTCTAAAATTTCATTATCATAAGTACCAACTATTTTAAAGTGTTTATTATATGTTATCTCCCAATGGGTATATTTTTCTAATCCCTCTTCACTAAAATAATTATTTTTAAGTTCGCGTAAATCATATTCTTCTATTTTTTTAATTAGTTCATTTCCATTTTTTATTTCTTCTTCATAACTATCTGTGGATAAATTTTGACCGTCTTCTAAACTTATATAATTATGAACAACTGTTTTTTTCCACAACAAACTTTTGCTGGTAAAATCATAGTTACACTTTAACTCCAAACTAGTAGATATTGGCATACCTGCTTCAATATCTCCTGAATTAAAATAAAAGTGTTCCAATTTTATTTGTTTTATTTTAAATTCTTTTCTTTCTACTTCAATATCTTCTTTGTTTATATTCCAAAAATCACTGTTATCCATAAAAGTTCTCCGTCCTTTAATTCATTATATCAATAAAAAAGAGAACAAGTTCACCTATTCTCTTAACTTTACAAATGGTTACATCTCTTTATTTTTTTCAATACCACCGTATAAAATCCCATATATATCAGCTAAATCTTTAAGCATGCTATTGCACTCTGATACAGTTGATCCATCGCGTAACATTTCTCTATATTTCTTAATGGAATCATTCTCTATTGAATGTTCTATTGCATCTTTAACTATTAACTTTAAAGGTCCAACTGATAGATTCATTACCTCTTTAGATGGCAACATCGTCGTCATAGCCAAGTCTGCTGGTAAAGTTTCTTTGCCATTCACCTCAATTGGTGTATTCCAATCTAACTTTTTACCATCTTCATCGACCATAACAAACGAACCATCTTCTAAATCTCTAAGGGTATAATATAACTTCCCACCTATTTTCATAACATTTGGACTAGCCTCAAATAATCCCCATGTCTCCATAGAAATACCCAAAACTCCTCCTGTTAAATCTCTTGTCACTTTGCCAAAATAAAGTCTTCCTGCATTCACTTGGATATTGCCATTCAATTCATTTTTTTCTTCCCTCTTAGGAAGTGGTAAAACTGGCATAACTAAATCTTCTGTTTGTACTTTATCATTATATTTTTTTACCAAATTTGTCCTTAAAGCAAATATAATATCCTCAACTTGATCAGGATCATTCTTTCCCGTCTTGAAAACTAAATCACCATAATAAGGTACCATATCATCATCGGGAATAAAGGGAATCGGATCATCTAATTCCATGTTATTAACTACTTCATCACGACTAAAACATTTTGAAAGAGAAGTACCAGTAATATAACTAATCATCTTTTCAAAATAATCTTCCTTTTCTCCACACATTTCCCATAACTTAACCAAATTATCTCCCGTAATTCCATAATTATCCAAAGTTATTACACTAATTAAATTCGGTCTATTAGTAGATATTCTATTAGTCATATTATATAAAGCTAATTCTATTGGATTACTTTCAATATCCTCAGTATATGCATAATAAGAATC
>CAJTKV010000054.1:0-4678 GCA_910577075.1 uncultured Bacilli bacterium | reverse complement strand
CAAGTAAACCTCCTAATATCTCGCCTAAAGAATTTTCATCACGCCAATTAACATTCCCCATATAATCACCTATTTAAATTATATCAAAAAAAAAGAGGATAACTACACTTATCCTTTTAACTTGGCATTTGATTTACTTGTTATCTAAGGTAGTATTTTCTAATTTTTGATTTTCATCTACATATTGATAGTTAAGAGAATTTCCATTGCTAATTAGCGATTTACCCAAATTCTTCTCAATGTCCTCTCTCGCAACTTTTGCAGCATGTCCTCCCATTTTAGCAACTTCTTTATTCTGTTCTAATCCATAAGGTTTGTGCTCTTTAGCAAGTTCACGAGTAGCAACTTCACCCAAATCAGTGAGTACAACTTCTATATCAGACATATTGTCCCTTAAAGATTCTTTTCTAATTCCTTTATATTTTTTATATTCACTTGCTTTCATACCAGACCATTCTTCATATATTTCATTAGTAAGTATTCCATATTCATACTTATCAGTAATACCCCCATCTTTCCATATATCAGTTAATTTATTTCTATCTAGTATTCCCTTTAATCTAGATTCAATCCATTTATCAGAGCAACCTTTTCTACGGTAATAATCTATTGCTCTTCTAATAGCAATTTCGGGATCAAATACTTCATCAATTCTTTCACTACCTAAAGAAGCTAACCACATTTTAAATGGTTCTGCCTTAGGACTAGGAATTGATTCTATAAGTCTTAGCATCCCCTTGGTATTTAAAGTGTCTGTTGTTCGCATTTTCCCATCATGGGCTTTCATTTTCAACTGCACGATATTTTCGTGCACTTCACTTCCTTCATCTTTCAATTTCCTTTTTAAGTCACTCCAATAATTTCTCGGAATATTTGCATCAGTTAACACACTTATAACATCAACAACACTAAAATAGTAATCCTCTTTTTCGTTATCCCATATACTTCTAATTTCATTTCCTTCAAATAATTCAACAATTGTCTCTAGTTTATTTTCTTTCATAATCCATCACGTCCTTTACTATGTTTTTTTCGTAATATAAGTAGAAGAATCATCATATCCCTCTACTCATATTATTACCTAATAATTATTGAATTACTTTTTTTATTTTGAAATTTATTTAACATTTTTTAATTTTTTACAAATCTTTCCAAAGAAAAAGAGGATAATTTTATTTATCCTCTTAATTTGGCATTTAATTTGCTCGTTACATCTTCAATAATTTTATTGAAAACTGCCATTACCTCATCATCCGTTAATGTTCTTGTTGGATCGACGAAAGTCAATTTATAAGCCATTGATTTTTTGCCATCTTCAATATTGTTATAAATATCAAATATATCAATATTTGATAACAATCTTCCACCACTTTTTTTGATAACTGCTTCTATCTCACTATTAGTAATTGCATTATCAACGACAAAGGCCACATCTTTAATCATCTCTGGATACTTATTTGCTTCCTTATATTTGATTGGTTTGATATTGGCCATCAAAGGATTAATAGCCATTTCACATACATAGATGTCATCTTTCTTCAAAGATGGATGAATTCTTCCAATAATACCTATTGGCTTTCTATCTAACATAATTCTTGCAGAAATACCAGGATGTAATTCTTTAATTTCTTTATCTACTTCAAAAGAATATCTATTTTTAAATCCTAAATAATCTAAGACATTTTCAACAATACCTTTAAGTAAATAAAAATCTACTTTAATACTTGATTGATTCCAACTATTAGTTATGTAATTGCCCTTCATTAAAATGGCAACCTTCTGTGTTTCTTCATAATTAACATTGTAAGTTTTAGCTATTTCATATAATAAAATATCATTAACTTTACGAGCCTTGTTATATTCAAAAGTATTGAGTAATGAAGGTAAGATACTTGTTCTAATAACCGATTTATCAACACTCATCGGATTAGGTAAAACAATATTTTCCATATCATCATATTTAAACATTGATGCCATTTCTGGACTAGTTAAAGTATAAGTCTTGCACTCATTGATACCCAAACTTCTCAATCTCTTAGAAATCTCTTTTCTAATCTTTACGTCTATTGCATATTCCCCACGTCTAATAGGTACTTTTGGTTGAGTAGAAACTAGATTTTCATAGCCATAGAATCTTCCAATTTCCTCAGCTAAATCATTGACATTAGCTTCAACATCTAATCTTCTTCTTGGAATAATTACATGGAATACTCCTTTGTCATATGTATACTCAAAATCTAATCTTTCAAGTTCAACTTTAACGTCTTCATCACTAATGATGATACCTAACATCTTATTAATTTCTTCAGCTCTAAAATCTAATTCTTTAACAGTTTTATCAACTTTATCATGCGTAATCTCTCCTGATAATACTTCACCATCAGCATACTTTTCTAACAAATAACATGCACGATTTATGGCAGCTATCGTATATTCATAATTTAATCCCTTGCCATATCTAATAGATGCTTCGCTCTTTAAATCTAATCTTTGAGCAGTCGTTCTAATAGATACAGAATCGAATATCGCTGATTCAATTAAGATAGTTTTCGTGGATTCATCAACTTCCGTATTTTCACCACCCATGACACCAGCAATACAAACTGCTTTTTCGCCATCAGTAATAACGATATCTTTTTCTGTTAAATCACGCATCTTTCCATCTAATGTTATAATCTTTTCATCATTTTTGGCGTCTCTTACTAATATCTTTTTGCCCAATTTATCATAGTCAAAGAAGTGCATTGGTTGACCATACTCAAGCATTACATAATTTGATATATCAACGACATTATTGATTGGACGCATTCCAGCATTAATTAAGCGTTTCTTAATAAAATCTGGCGATTCTCCAATATGCACATTTTTAACCATTTTCGCCATATAGAAAGGACATTTTTCCGTCTCTACACTTAAGCTAAAATGATCAGCTATATTGTCACTTATTTCTTTATAATTAGCAGGTGGTAAAGTGACTTTTTTATTTAATACCGTTGCCACTTCATAGGCAAAACCTATGTGATAATATACATCGTTGTTGCGGCGTTTATGATAATCTAAATCATAAATTGTATCATCTAATCCTAGATACTCCATTGGATCTTCACCAACAGGCGCATCACTATCTAATTCTTCAATCCCCTTAGCATAATTTTCTTCTGTCTTCTCTTCTAAACCAAGTTCAAATTTAGCACATATCATGCCATCCGATTCAATACCTCTGATTTTGCCGGCTTTAATTTCAAAATCACCAGGTAAGATAGCTCCTGGAAGAGCAACAATAACTTTAATACCTTTTCTAACATTAGGTGCCCCACATACTATCTGATGTGTTTCTTTTCCCACATTAACCATACAAATATGCAAATGATCACTGTCTGGATGATCACTACATTCTGTGACTTCTCCAATAACTAGATTATCAATATGATTAGTAATTACATTTTCGACATTTAATCCACCACGTGTAATTTTTACTGCTAATTCTTCTAAGTTCTCACCCTTAAGATCGACATAGTCCTTAACCCAATTCATACTTATCATAATTATTCACTCTCCCTTCTGTCAAAATTTTTAACTTCTCTTAAATCTGTATTATAGAATGTTCTTATATCGTTAATTCCATATTTTAGCATTGCACATCTTTCCGCACCAAATCCAAAGGCAAATCCAGTCCACTCATCTGGATCATATCCACAATTTCTTAAAACATTTGGATGAACCATTCCTGCTCCACTTATCGTAATCCATCCACTATTTTTACAAAGTGAACAACCCTTACCTTGACAGGCAAAGCAAGAAATATCCGTTTCTACACTTGGTTCAGTAAATTGATAATAAGATGGACGGAAACGTGTAACACATGATTCTCCAAATAATTTTTTGGCAATTATATCAAACGTTCCTTTTAAATCACAAAGGCTTATATCTTTATCCACTAACAAACCTTCTATTTGCATAAATTGATGTGAATGTGTAGCATCATCATCATCTCTTCTATACGTCTTACCAGGACAAATCATACGGATAGGAGCCTTTCCCTCGCCCTTTAACATCGTTCTTGCCTGAACAGGAGAAGTCTGACTGCGTAATAGTATTTCTTCTCCACTCAAGTAGAATGTATCTTGAGCATCTCTAGCTGCATGCCCCTTAGGTATGTTTAAAAGTTCAAAGTTAAATCTATCTTCCTCGACTTCTGGACCATCTACGACATCATATCCCATCGACATAAATACTTCTTCTACCTCTTCAATAACTTTTTCTAAAATATTTGGAGCACCCTCAGGTATTTTCGTAGCTGGTAAACTAATATCAATGACCTCATTGTTTAATTTTTCGTTTAATATCGCATTATTTATTTCTTCCTCTTTTTTAGCTAGTAATTCTGTTACTTCATTTTTTAAAGTATTAGAAATCATACCTACACTCTTACGCTCTTCTACGGATAAATCTTTCATATTTTTAGTTAATTCCGTAATACGACCAGATTTGCCTAAATACTTAGCTTTTAAATCAGCTAATTCAGCTTGTTTTTTTACTGTCTCAATTTCATTCAATAATGATTCTTTAATTTCATTTGCTAATTGTTCCATAATATCCCTCTTTCTATTAAACAAAAAAAACTCATAAATTAAAGGACGAGTTATACCCGTGGTACCACCTTAATTCATGAGTTATT
>CAJTKV010000053.1 GCA_910577075.1 uncultured Bacilli bacterium | reverse complement strand
GCTAGGCATCAAACTTGCAATGTAATGCCTCTCACAACTTAATTATAACAGCAATAAAATAATAAGACAAGATTTAATCTACTCCATAATTAATTCAGATAAATCAATTATGTTCAAATTCTTATATCTAATATAATTTATAATTACTTTAACTTCTCCAAGGGATAAGTTGTTATTTAAAAGAATAATATTTCCCCCACTTATATTTTTCTTAACACTAGCTATGTTACTGTGATTAATCTCGATAGTTGGCTTTAATATAAAATACTTATTATTTTTACACGAAGCAATATTGGAATAGTCAACTAGACATATTTTGCTATTAATCTTATTCTTTTTTAAAAAGCTATTGAGTTTATTAAATTCTTCACTGTCCCCATTACCATTAATGTATGAACCATTTTCCTTTAAATTATTATTATTCTTTATTACTTTTGTAAAAGGTATTTTTTCATTTTCAAAGTAACTATCCCAAGTGTCATTTAACACGATTAAAGATACTTCACTCTTTTTGTTAGTATTAACTATAACTTTATCTAAATTATCATATAGAGAAATATCGGGTTTTATGTAATCATAAACCAAGAATGTTTCATTAAATGTTCCAAATTCATTCATCTTTAAATAAGATTCTCTTTCATTTAATTTGGTTCCATTACTTCCGGGAATAATGGTATTGTCTTTAATGATGGCATTGACTGGTTCAACATAATTGTCACTAAATTTCTTTACCTCCTTCATAATTGGACTCATATTTTCAACCATAATAATGGCTTTATCGGATATATAAAAAGAAAAAACACATAAGAATATAACTAATCCATATTTAACATATTTCATATTATCACCTTAGTATATATATATGAATAAGCATTTAAAAAAAGACTTTTAAATATCAAAGTCTTTTGTTAATTTTTGGCGTTTTTTCTTTTCCTTTTTAGAAGTATTATCTTCATCTTCTTTTTTCTCGTTTTTTACAACTTTTATCTCTTTAATTTGTTCGATTATTTCCGTTTCGGTTAAATCTTCATCATTGTGATTTTTCTTTTTTCCTTTATTCTTTTTATCTTTCTTCTCTTCTTTTATTTTGTCTTCTTTTTCCGAAGGATATTCTGATACTTTAATGACTTTTTTGGGTTTTCTTAAGATGATGATTAAGAAAAGAATAAATGACAAGCCCATAAAACCAAATATTATGTATTTATATTTGTTGAGCAATTCTTCATAGTATTTCTCTAGTTCATCAGAATATAGTTGTACAGTTTGATTTTCTGTATCATATTGATAATAGGCCAAATCACCTGTTTCCATATTTTCGGCATAGATAATTACGGTATTGCTCTTCTTATTTAAGGCATATCCCTCAACTGTCATGTCATCATATTTTATATTCTTGCGGATATACTTATCAAAGGAAGATGATTCTGGGAGTTTTTGAGGATATAAAATAACATTATTAGATTTTATTTCATTATATAGGCCAACAATATCTTCATCAAGGATAGCATAATTGATTTTGCCATTGGCATCTTTTACACCAATTAAAGTAGTGTCTGTTACTTCATTATATAAAGCTGGTATTTCTTCACCTTGATAAGTAATCTCTTTTCCCTCAAAAGTTGTCAATTCTTCTAATTCATCGCTCTTGCGAATGACAGTGTAATCATTTCCCGAAAAACTCACATTAATAGGATTTTTCTCTTTGCGATAAATATTTATTACATAAGTTTGTGTATTACCCTTTTGAGCGGTTACTAAAACTTCAAAGCGATTATTTCCTTCATTTAATTCCACCGTATTTAAACCACTTACACTGGCATTACTATCGGCTTTTTTACCAGTGATGGTGGCCGTTGTTACATCATTTTCAACTTCGACATTATATTCGAAGGTATTTTTATCAAACTTAGGAGATAACTCATAATTAGAAACACCTAAGCTATTTAGGGAGGCATTAGATGAATAAGTTGATTCTAATTCCGATTGCGTCATTATGCGAATCGTCTTACTTGAACTAGTTAAGGACATCTCGTCCATCGTTTCAAAGTCATAGGCTTCATAACTGCTTACGGAAACCTTAGTACTTCCCGTCTTTTTAGCTTCAAAGGTAAAGGTATAACTTTTACTTTTGGCGCCATTACTTGAGTAACTTACCATAGTACTTCCTCCCCCCTCAGATGAAGCACTTAGCAATTTTAAGAAGCTTTTATCATAATTTAAATCCATCTGCCATGATCCTAATTTTCCTTTAGATGCCGATATTTTAACTGTTACAGTAACTTTATTTCCTTGGACAGCTGTCGATGGACCTGATACACTGATACTTCCACTAGCAGCGGAAACACCAGCTGGTATTAAAAACACACTAAATAATAATACTAACCATATTTTTATTCTTTTCATATTTCACCTCATATTATTGTTTTATTTCGTAAGAACCTAAGATCTCTTTTTGCATCTGTAGTAAATCTAAGGCATTAATCTTGCCGTCGCCAGATGGATCAGCAGCACTTTTTTGTTCTTTAGTTAAATCATATGATCCGATAATAGATTTTTGAACTTGTAATAGATCTAAAGGATTAATTTTACCATCTCCCGATGTATCTCCTTTGATAACTACTTGAGCACTTGTCGTATCTGTCGTGTTCTTAATTTTTATAGTAAAGCCCGTTCCTATATTTCCGCTCGTCTTACTGTTTCCTTTAGAATCCATTATTGTAACGGTATTGGAACCACTGACTGCTTCTATACTATTTTTAATATTTTTTACATCTGTCTCTGGCTTAATTCCCGTAATAATACCTGAACTATATTTGTATCCAGCAGAATTTAAAACAGTACTGATAGGTAGTGAAGTAATTGGATCATCTTTTGGATTTTCTCCCGATGCTCCATTGTTACTATTCGTAATGCTTCCATCGATGTTATAGTAAACAGGGATATGAAAGACAAATGCTGTATTTAATAAATTTTGATTTTTATAAGAATTATATGCTGTTCTAGATTCACTAGAAGGAGCAGCAATATTCGTCATATATTGATGTAAATACAGTTTGTTTATATTAGTAGGAACAACATTGAATTTTTGTAAATAAGTCGTGTATTGACCTACCGATATGTAGCTATTGGCAAGCATATCAGCTCCACCTTTAATGGCATTATAAGGGGAATTCCAGCCGTTGTTCTTCGCATGAGTTAAACCACAGTATGTCGTTCCTTTAGTTGTAGCACAGGAATCTGTAACACCAATATTATAAAAGTTATAGTAATTTTCATAGCCTTTATAAACTCCACTATAAAGATTTTTTAATGATTCACCATTACCAAGTTCTTGACGCATACGCGATGCTAAGAATACAGGGTTAACATTGGCTGCACTACCAGCATTATTCGTTATAACTGACAAATCATTTTTCTTTGTTTCATGGTACTTATAAAATGCTGTAGATTGTAAAATAGATTTAATCGTACTAGGATAAATATTGGCAAAAGCTTTATCGTATCTTAAATATTCAAATTGAAATATATATTGTTCACTAAAGAAATTACGAGGATCCATATAATATGCTACTGCTGTTTGACTAGCAGTTTTCCAACTTCCATATCCTTTATTACAAGATGGATCAATATAACTACTATTGGAGGTTTGAATTAAACTCTTTCCACAACTACTCTCCTTTTCAACAGCTGTTGCCCAATCAAGGCCCGTTTGAATAGCGGTAAACTTCCATGTGGGATGGATTTTTTTTAAATTGCACAAACCTGGCCAATAACTGCTTGGAAAGCCAGCTTGAGACATTTCTTTTTCACAGTCAGAGGAAGGATTGGTACTTGGCTTTTCCGCAGTCGGAGCTTTGCGCATAGTCGCATAAAGACTACATACATAGCCCGTCTGATTACTGTCGTAGACGATTTCATACCAGCCCTCATCACAGCTTCCATTTTTGGCGGTATCGGCAACTAGGTCACTTCTCTTTAAGTCAAATTGTTCACCATTTTTTCCAGTTCTAATTTTCGAATTATTTGTTCCAGGTCCTTTACGAATATTAACTGAATCATTAAGGATGATGTAATCACTGGCAGCATAACAAATAGATTGTGCTACGAAAAAAGTTGAAAAAAGGAACATTATCAACATTGTATATCTCTTCATTACATCACTTCCTAACTACAGTTATACATCTTAATTATATATCAAAGAGGTTTAAATCTCAATTTAGATGCTACTTTTCCAAGTAAAGTATGTAAAACAAAAAAGAAGAAAATTTCTTTTCTTCTCTTATAATTTATTAATTACGGCACAGTTCTTATTAATGCATCTTACTAAGTCTTCTGGGTCGTATTTATCAAGAATGGCTGAGAAATTATCAGGATTCAATGTGAATCTGTGAGGATATTTAGTAATACATTCATTGATATTTCTAATATCATATTTCTTTAATTCATTATAATTTGCAGCAACAATACTAGCAAATAAATTCATCATTTTAAATTCATCAGATGAAGTATTTTTTCTCAATACTCCCTCTTCCATAGGAGTTAAATCAATTAGATCAGCTAAATTCTTTTCGCCATTGTATGGAATAACTTTATATAATAAATCTGTTAATTCATAATCTTTTCGCTCATTTACTAATTCTTCTAACGCATTAATATTAACACGATCAAGTAAATTGAATACATAACTAATAGAATTACTAATAGCTCCTGTATCTTCTAAAATACTTAGTATATGATCGAGATTTTGTGGAGTAACACTGGCAAGGACATTGGCACTTTCATAGATTCGCGCTACAGCAATATTATGTTTACGCATAACATTGATAAAATCCATAGTGTTATTCTTATTGAAGTTTTTCTTTATCATTTCTAAATCGCTATCAGAGAATCTATTAGCCTCTAAGTTACACTCTTTTAGTTCCTCTGTTATATCTTTATCACTTACGGCAAATGATTGAGCAGTAACGATATTGCTATCTAGTTCTTTTGTCAACTCATCAGATAATTCATCGGTATTTTTAACAATGGAATCTAATTCATCATTTTCTATTTTTAATTCTAATACATCGTCGTCATCATCGTCATCAGTATTTAAGTTAGATATGCTACTTAGGATATCATCACCATTTAATTCATCTAAGACATTAAAGATGCTTTCCTCATCTTTTGATCCTAATAATTCATCATGGCTAGTCATTGGTGTACTAGCAGTTGGCGTTACGATATTCTTACTTGGAATAGTAATTTCCTCTAAGTCATCAGGAACAAAGATGTTGATGTTCTCTTTCTTCTCTGGGATTTCTGGTATTATTGGCTCTTCCTTTGGCTCTTCGGCAATTGGTTTAGATGGAACAACAACTTCCTCTTGTTTTGCTACAGGTGCAGGAGTTGGAACTACTTTTGGCTCAGCTGGAGTTGGCATCTCGAATGGTCTAATGGCAGCCGCACTCTTATTTATCTCTTTACTCTTAGCTAATAAATCATTGGCTTGAAGAATTATATCATCTAATTGTTGAGTCATTGTTAAGTCTATTCCTGCATCACTTTCACTGTCATCATCAGATTCTAAACTTGGTCCATTAACTATTACTTTTTTAATTAAATTTTCGTCAATTTCAACAGAATCACTGCTAATATTGTCAATTTCCTCAAATACTGAGCCATCAATTGTACTTCTAATATCTGAGGTATCAATATCTTCAAAAGACGTCAATAACTCAGTTTGAGGAATATCTTCAACGAAGTCTCTTATTCCTTGAGGATTTTCTTCACTATATTCAATAATCTCATTGATTCGCGTCTCGTAATATTGCTCTAAAACAACATCTTTGCTTAAAGTTGTCTCTGTAGATATTTTCTTTTCTTTTAATTTTATTAAATTTGTCTTAAGTAAGCGAGCCTTTTCAGTAAGTTCAGCTATTCTTTGACTTTGTTCGGAAATTTGAGCACGTTTTTCAATAATCTTCGTATTAATTTCTTTATTACCAGCAGCTAAAATCTCTCTAAAATCCTTGGTTCCAAACTTGGCATTTAAATCGCTTAAATCCTTCTCTAGACCAGATATTTCGTTTTCTAGATTAGAGATAATCATGCGCGAATTTTCAACATTCAACTTATACTCATTAGCAATTAATATTTTTGAATCCATCTCGGCCTTTATAGCCGCCAAAGTTTTTTCTGTATCCGCCTTATGCACTTTTATACCATTGATAACCGATCTTAAATTATCATTGATTACCTTAATCATTTTCTCCATAACAAAATACCTCTCTATTCTTTATAATAAATTATAGCAAAAAAGAAAGAACGTGTAAATAAATTTTTACATTTTAGTTCTATTTCTTAAAAATATGCTCATAAATATTATAAAGGTGATTATCATGAATGCAACTATTATAAGCATTATTAATAAATTTGGATATATTGGAATTCTTCTTTTAATTGCTATAGAAAATATATTCCCCCCTATTCCATCAGAAGTAATTTTAACTTTTTCTGGCTTTATTGCCGAAAGTGCAGAATTAAACCTTTTCTTAATTATCATATATGCAACACTAGGTTCTGTTCTTGGGGCCATTATTCTCTACTTCTTTGGCGTTATTCTCATTAATTCGAAAATAAGCAAAATACTGCATCTGAAAGAAGAAAATATAAAAAATAGTATTGAAACATTTAAGAAAAAAGGAAGTAAGTCCGTTTTCTTTTGTCGACTAGTTCCCATTCTTAGAAGTTTAATATCCATTCCTGCAGGATTATCTAAGATGAATTTTTTACTCTTTTTGACTTTGACTACAGTTGGTTCTCTAATTTGGAATATTATTCTCATTCTTTTGGGAAATATGGTTGGCGAAAACTACTATTTAGTAGCAGATTTTATAAGTAGCTATTATAAGTTCATAATACTAGCATTTATTATCATCTATATAATTGTTAAACGACATAAAGCTAAAAAAATTATCACAATCAAATGATTCCGCCCATATAATACATTGGAAGTAAAAGGAGGTTATTATTTGAAAAGATTTTTAATTATGTTAGGCATTCTGTTCATCTTAATTGTACTTACTATTATGACCTTTATTGGTAAAGACAGTAAGAAAGAGAATGAATCAAAAAATGGTGTTACTAAATTGAAGGTGGCAGAAGTTACGCATTCGGTATTCTATGCCCCATGGTATGTTGCTCTTCATAATAATTATTTTGATAATTTAGACATTGAGGTTATTTTAACTAGTGGTGCTAATAATGTAACATCTGCCGTTTTATCAGGAGATGTAGAAATTGGCTTTTGTGGACCAGAAGCAACTATCTATGTCTATAAAGAAAATAAAGATGACTATGTTCAAAGTTTTGCTGGCTTAACGAAAAGAGACGGACAATTTCTCGTCTTAAGAAAAGGTATAAAATATGATAATTTTAAGAGTATTGAGGGCTTAACTATTTTGGGAGGTAGAAGTGGAGGTCTGCTACTAAACTTATAACCCTGTTTATACAGATAAAAGTAGGTCATAAGTTTAACACAAGAACGGCTGGTCTACTACAAAACTTATAACCACCATTATTAATTACTTAAAAAGTCATAAGTTTTTCATAAGAGCAACTGGTCTGCCATTAAACTTATAACCTTAATTAAACAATATAAAAATCATAAATTCCTAACGAACTTATGATTTTTAATTTAGTTTAAATTTATAATTTATATTAACTACTTTATCTTGACTTATTTCCACCTTATCAATTAAGTTTACAAGTAATTCTCTTGTAGGGTGTTCAAAGGATAGAAATTCGTTAATCAATTTTAAAGTTTCTTCTTGTTTTAACTTTATTTCTTCACTATCAATACTATTTAATTCTTGAGTTAAATCATTTTTTCTTTTAGTAAGATTTTCAATTTCTTCCTTAAATCTTAATGACATACGATTATATTGTTCTAGTGTAATAACTTCGTTTAACTTATCCAAATATAACTTATCAATATTATTCCTAGTATTTTCAAGTTTTCTTTCTAAAGAACTAAGTTCTTTCTTTAATTTTACTGATAAATCGTTTTTCTTTTGTTCTTCTTCTACTTTGTTTTGAAAACTAGAAGTATCTATATACTCATTACACAAGTTCTTTAGTTCATCAATTACTGCTACTTCTAACTTGTCGTAATTCATTGTATGAGGAGTACACAATTTAAACTTACTATTGGCGGCATAATAATTACACACACAATATCTTCTTTTAGTTTTTTGGTGTGTATTAACTCCTAAACGATGACCACACTCTTTACAAAATAGAAATCCCCTTAACAAATAGTCATTATAGTTTTGAGTTCTATTTTTATTCTTTTGTAATAACTCTTGAACTGTATCAAAAGTTTCTTTATCAATAATAGGTTCGTGAGTGTTTTCTGAAATTATCCAGTCTTCTCTTGGTATTCTAACCTCTTTCTTTGATTTATAACTTACCTTTTTTCTTATTCCTTGAGTAAGATTACCTATATAAGTTGGGTTTTTAAGTAAGTCTCCGACAGTTCTAGAACACCATAGTTTACCAGTTTCACTTTTACTACTACGACTTAAATTAGCATAAACACTAGGATTTGGTATTCCCTCTAAGGAAAACATATCTGCAATTGTTTTTGGTCCATATCCTTGTTTAGCAAGTTCAAACATTCTAACTACTATATGTCTCACTTCTTCATCGACAATTAATTTATGTTTGTCGTTAGGATCTCGTTTATAACCATAAATTCCTTTCCACCCTGTATATTGTCCTTGTTCTTTCTTACTCCTCATAATTTTTCTTATTTTTTTAGAACCATCTTTAATATAGAAGTCATTAAACATCAACTTGAACTGAATATATTCTAACCCAGGAGTTTCATATGCAGTATCTATATCATCATTAATAGCAATATACCTTATGTTTTTTTCAGGGAATATTCTTTCTATGTATTCCCCCATGCTTATATAGTCTCTTCCCATACGAGATAAATCTTTCGTAATTATAGTATCAATTTTTCCACTATCAATGTCTTTCATTAATTTTTGCCAACCAGGTCTATTAAAATTTCCACCCGAGTAACCATCATCACTATAATCTACATCATCTATAAGTATAATATCATCTCTTTTATCAACAAAACTTCTTATAAATTGTATCTGATTGACTATACTTTCACTTACGACATCGTCTCCGTCTTCTCGTGATAATCTAGGGTAAGGAGCAGCTTTACCCACTTTCCCCATATAAAATCACTCCTCTCAATTTTAAACTACAAGTACAACTATAAATATTTAATTATTTTTAGCATTTAAACAATACTCGATTAAATGAAATTCTATAATTTCTTGTAGAGTCTTTCCATCTTCATTAAAAATATTTACTATTTTCATTTCTTACACCTCGTTAAATAATACGAAGTTATAAGTATTTTTAGAAAACAATTAGGATATTTTAATGAATTTAATTAATATTTTTACCACAATTATTATTCACTTTTTAAGCCTTTTCTTCACGAAGTAGTTTATAAAAAGTTGTTTCTTTAAGTCCTAACTCCGTGTATGCTCTTACTCCAGTCATCTCTCCATTTTTCCATTTAGAAATGATTTCATTCCAGTTACTAGGTTTCTCAATTCGTTTTCTTCCAAACTTTACGCCTTTTGACTTCGCTACCATTATTCCATCTTTTTGACGTTCTTTAATGTGTAAACGTTCAGTTTCAGCAACAAAACTTAAAATTTGAAGTACTAAATTTTGTGTAAACCTTTGCATTAGATCATCATCTTGCTTGGCACTTAGCATTGGCATATCAAGAATTACAATATTTATACCATTGTTTACCATATATGAATACTCTTCAACGATTTGGGAATAATTTCTACCAAACCTATCAAGTGAAGTTACATATAATGTATCGCCACTTCTTAAAGCATTTTTTAAAATTTGATATTGAGGTCGGTCAGAAAAAGATTTTCCACTCTCTTTTTCCGTAAATAAAAACCTTTCATCAACCCCTACTTCTTTCATTACGAACAATTGTTTTTCTAAATTTTGATTTTTTGACGACACCCTACAATATCCATAGGTTCTATTCATTGGTCCATCTCCTTTCGAAGATACTATCCAATATTCCTTTGTAAAAGTCCACCGTTATTTACAACCCTTTAAAAATTTAATTAGGGTATATTACAAAGACTAAAAACATAGCATTTCTTAGTCTTTGTAAATCTATGATTTTTCAACGGCGTTTCTTTTTCGTGTTAAATTCTAGTTCGTAATACATTTCAGGAGTAATACAAAAATCTTCATTTAAATTTTTGTTAGACTCCTCACTTTTTAAACAGGCTGATACAAATTCATTAAGAAGTTCATCAGTATGTTCATCAGTATGTTCATCAGTGCTTTTTAAACATTCTGGAAAACTATCTAAATCATTTTTCAACATACATTCCCATAAACAGTCTATTCTTCTAGAATCATTTCTTTCAGAAGATAATACTTTATACCTGTTTCCCTTGTAACTATATTGTTGTATTTCCACCTTAGTATCAACTAGCCACTTACAAGCATTAGCAATTGATGTTTCATTTCTATAATCTTTATAAAGAAGTTTAAGATTATAGACATCTAATACCTTATGTAATCTTTCCAAAGCAACTCTTCTATACTTAGAACGGTCCCACAAATAGAAATTATCAACAACTTCCTTAGTT
>CAJTKV010000052.1 GCA_910577075.1 uncultured Bacilli bacterium | reverse complement strand
GCAATGTAATGCCTCTCACAATTTAAGTTTATCAAAGATAATACTAATATTCAAGAATTATCTTTCTAATATACCAAGAACATCCATAAATTCTTTTTGAATATTCTTAAGTCCATGTTCTGTAGTTGATTCAAATCGAAGTGTCAAATTTGGTCCAGTGTTACTAGCACGAACTAGAGCCCAACTATCTCCCTTATAGATTTTTAGGCCATCAATAGTTGAATATTCATAGTTGTGAGTATCACAGTATTTCTTAACGCCTTCAACGATTTGAAATTTCTTTTGATCAGTTGTCTTAATCTTTATTTCACCAGTGTTATAATAAGTCTTTAAGCGTTTAACCATATCATAAAGGGATTCCTCGCTTTGACTTAGTTTTTCCTGCAATCGAAGACCAACATAGATACCATCATCATAGCCATCATGACGATCCCTGAAGAAAATATGATTAGAATATCCACCACCAAATGGAATATTATTTCTATTCATTATGCGCTCCTGTTGTGCACTTGATGGAGTTTCTACTAATACCTCTCCACCAGCTGCGGCAATTTCATCAAGTAAAACATTAGAACATTTAACGTCAACGAGAATTGTTTTATTAACAGTTTTTTCGATGATATCCTTGGCCATTAATGCCATCATAACATCTGCTTCGACGACATTTCCCTTGTTATCGACAAAACCAGCGCGATCACAGTCGCCATCATAGGCAATACCGACATCTGCACGATTATGTTTAACTGCCTTGGCCAATTTAGTTAAATTTTCTTTAACATTGGGATCTGGATGGTGATTAGGGAAATTTGGATTTGAATCACAGAATAAGAAAATTGTTTCAAAAGGTAATCTTTCGTAAACTCTTCTTATTATTAATGATGCTGTACCATTTCCACAGTCAATTACAGCACGCATGCGATTATGTCCAGGGTTGATTGATTCAGCTAAATACTTGGCATATTTATCATCAATATCAAGGTGGCGAATGCGTCCCTTTCCCTTAGCAAGTTTAAGTTTTTCATCACTTAAGTTCTTATATATGATATCTAAAACGTCATGATCACAGTGTTGATAATTTTCGCCAAATAATTTAAAGCCATTATCCTCTTTGGGATTATGACTGGCCGTTACCATTATAGCATATTCAAGACCAAGATTGTGGCAGGCAAAATTTAACATAGGGGTAGTAACCAAACCAATGTAAATGACATCAACTCCTGTAGAGATTAGTCCCTCTACTAAAGTTTTAGTTAAGTGTGGTCCTCCAAAGCGATTATCATGACCAACTATACAGTCAGTTACACCAATACTTTTTAAGTATGTACCAAATACTTTACCTAAACGATTGGCAAAATCTCCAGATATTTGATGAGGATATATACCTCTTATATCAGCTTCTCTTAAAATACTTTTATCAAAATTCATACTATCACCCTTTTTAATCCTCTTCTTGGAATAATGTTTTTGTCTCTTTCATCTCTTTTGGTATGGCAATATCCATATATTTTAGGATAGTTGGAGCTATTTGTGTTAAATCTCCTTTATGTTTTAAAGAGACATGTTTATCGCGAATAATAAATGGTACGGGGTATGTAGAGTGTGTCGTGATTGGATTACCATCCTTATCTAACATCTCATCACAATTGCCATGATCAGCAGTAACAATTAACTTATAGAAGTTATCATCTACGGCTTCAACTATACGCTTTAAACATTTATCAACAGTTAATAATGCTTCTTTTGTTGCCTCAATATTTCCCGTATGTCCAAGCATATCGGGATTTGCTATATTAACTAAAATAAAATCATAATCTTTTTCTAAGCACTTGATAACCTGTTTAGTAACATCTTCAACGCTCATATTAGGTGCTAAATCATAAGTACTTACCTTTGGTGAAGGAATTAAGTAATTGTCGCATCCCTTCAATTTTGTTGTTCCTCCTCCATTAAAGAAGAAAGTTACATGGGCATATTTTTCAGTCTCAGCAATGCGAGCTTGCCTCATTCCTAAATCCGAAAGGTATACTCCCATAGAATAGGCATTTTCAGCGGATTCCATAAGAGGAGTCAAGTTCTTAGTATTTGGCACATCGACAAGTGTTAATACATTTAAGTTAGTAGGAACATGTGCTTTATATTCGCTGAATTCTTCGTCCTTTAAGACAGTTAAAATTTGACGAGCACGATCTCCTCGAAAATTTAACCATATTAGACCATCGTTTTCTTTAATGATACCCTTTTCATTAATGAGTATCGGTGGTAAGAATTCATCTGTTACGTCCTTTTTATAACAGGCTTCTATTCCTGCCTTATAGGATTTAATAGGTACGCCCTTGCCGTGTAAAATAAGATTTGAATATATCTTTGTACGATCCCATTTATTATCACGATCCATGGCATAATACCTTCCACATATTGTAGCAATATGACCTAGTCCGGTCTCTTTCATCGTATTTTCCAATTCTTCAATAAAACCAATGGAGGATTTAGGAGATGTATCACGTCCATCCGTAATAACATGAAAATAAAGTTTTCTAACTCCAATATTGGATAGATGGGCGATAAAATTTTTCATATAAGTGATATCAGAGTGTACTCCTCCATCACTTACCAGTCCCATCAAATGGATTGTTCCTCCATTTCCAACTGTCGTGTTTAAAAAATCTAATAACTTCTCATTTTTTTCAATTAAGGTACTGCCCAATACTTCATTGCATAATGTTATGTCTTGCTTAATCTTTTTACCAGCTCCCATAGTTAAATGACCTACTTCACTGTTGCCAAATTGACCATCAGGTAAACCGACATATTCGCCAGAAGCTTGTAAAACAGAGTGAGGATACTCCTCGTACAATTCATTAAAACAATCCATATTGACTTGCTTTATTGCATTGCCATACTCTGATTCATTAAGACCAAAACCATCCAAAATGACCATTATCACTTTTTTCATATTTTCACCTATTATTTATTTTACCATATTTAGCAAGAAAAAACGAGTATTTTATACTCGTTAACATGTTACTTCCCTAAAATAGTTTTTTCCATCCTTATTTGTTCCAAAAATTCCTGGAGGACCATTTTTATTGTGAATGTCCGTATAATCAACTAGACATTCATATAATTTATCGTTATAAGTTACTGTATCTCCCTCATGATATACCTTGTAGGCATTAAATGGAACAGTGTAATTGGCTGTAATATCCATTTTTGATTTACAGTAACATAAATGAATATCCCCATCTAAAACAGTATTATCGGTAGGGTCATAAATAATGGCTTCGACATCATCTTCACTGACCATGTAGCCTCTTTCAATCAAAGTGGCAACCTTAATAATTGTACAATTTCCCTTAGAGTTTTTGACATCATCTTTTATTAAATTACCATATTTTAATGCTGCTGTCTCAATTTCCGTAACTTTACTTTGCATGTTACTTCTCTTTATTCTAGAATAAATTTCTGTATAAGATGGAATAGCTATTACTATTATGAGACCTAAAATGATAAGTACGGCTAATAATTCCACTAATGTAAAACCTTTTTTCATACTAACCACCTCTTATATTATAAATATAACATAAATGATATAAAAAAAGTAGTTATTACTAACTACTTTTGTGTTATCTTGACAGTAATTTCCGTTTGAACAACTTGAACTGTTACGCGTTGATCGCTGATACGAGCCATAACTTTAACAGTATGAGTTCCGGCCTTTAATCCCGTCAAATCAACATAAGCATATATATCTGTGTCACTGATATCTTTGTTTACTACAGAATCAACACCTTTAACAATGACATCAATTGTCTGATCTTTTGAACTAGCTCCAGCTGATAGGCCCTCACCTAGTCCCTCTTGGCGAACCTTTAAGCCTTCAATCTTTCTTTGAACTTGATCGCCAATCGATATTTTAACATTAGTATTACTTTGCGATAGATATCTTACACCATTTGGCTTAATCAAATTAACTGATATCGATTTTTCTGAGTCAATAGTACTGATGTCTAGACTAGCTTCAATGGCGTCAATGGCATCAACGACACTCTTTTCGCCATATACTTCTACTTCACTTACAGATGATGATATTGAAGCAATGGCCTTTCCACTCTTCATCTCTCCTGTAGTGATAATATTTACTGGCTTAGTAGCATGATATGAATCGACGGTTACTTCAGCCGATACCTTTGATGGAACCATCTCAATATTATCAAGCTTATTACCTAATTCGTCATAGGCAACTAGTGTGGCGCTTTCAATAGTAAACTTACCCGAATCTTTTGTATCAATTTGGGATGCATCTACTAAAGCTTTTACTACTGCTACTTTATCAAGTATTTCTTGACTGGATTTAACAATTATTTCACTGTTGTCTAATTTAATATTACTTATACTTAATTTGCTATCTAATTTATCTTCATTTAATAGATCATAACTTAGTGGTTTTACTTCACTAACTTTTTCGCTTATCTTAATTGTTACTGTCGATGGATCTAACTTATAGTCAACGGCTTCTCCTGAGTGATTATAACGCAAATCAACTTTGTATGTTCCAACACCATAATTTGATAAGTCGAGTGTTACTTTATGCTCTCCTAATTGAGTAGCTAAATATATGGCTGATTTACTACCTATAAGGGTAATGTCGACATTTTCAGGAATTCCCTCTAGGACATAGGCCTCTTCATTATAATTTATCTCAACTGATTGGTCCTTAATAATCTTAGCATCCGTCTCTGTTAGGGTAATTACTTGCGAATCAACAAGTAAGAAGACACCGACGGCACATATTAAAGAGACATATATGAGTACATTTGGTCTATTTAATATTTTTTCTATTTTTCCGGAATTATCACGGAATATTTCGTTTATTTTATAAATTAATCTGCTTATTGGGGTAACGATAACCTTATCTATAGCGCGATAGATGGCTCTAAAGAAGATTATAAAAGGTTTAAAAATCTTACTCATCTTCTTCACCTTCACTTTCATCAGCATCATAGAACACATCAGTTTTAGGTTTTAGTTCATCTAATAACATTGCTCTAAATTCATCTAGTGTTAAATTATAGTGTAAGTAATTATCACATGCGATACTTACTCTTCCCGTCTCTTCCGAGACAATTAAAGCAATAGCATCTGTTTCCTCAGCAACTCCTAAAGCTGCTCTATGACGTGTACCTAATTTTTTATTTACATTGGGATTCATACTCGTTTTAAATACGGCACCAGCACATGTAATTTTATCTCCTTGTATTATTACACCACCATCATGTAAGGGATTTGGTGGTAAGAAAATAGCCTCTAATAACTGACTTGAGATATCAGCATATAGCTTGGTTGTTGGAGCAATATATTCCTGTAAGCTCATGTTTCTTTCAATGACGATTAAAGCTCCGATTCTCTGTCTTTTTAAATGCTCAATGGCATTCATAAGTTCAAAGACTACTCTTTCTCTTTCATCTACTGTTAATACTTTATGTCTTCCAAGTAATTGCGTGCGACCAATTTGTTCCAAAACATTACGTATTTCTGGTTGAAATATGACAATGATGGCAATAGGCCCCCAAGAAATAATATATTCTAGCAGTAGTCCAACAGTATAAAGATCTAATAAATAACTTATTATCTTAATAAAAATTAACCATAAGACTCCCTTAAATATAAGAATCATTTTTACATTATTTTTTAAGTTCTTAAATAGAAAATAGAACATTATCCATATTAAGCATATATCTAATAATTTAGTAACTGCACTCCATAAACTAGTTAGAGTTAACATCTAATCACTCCTTCAATTAAGTATTATAACAAATATTCAAATTTATTCATAGACTAGAATAAAAAAATGCACCAAGATGCATTAGTTCATATTTGTATTGTCGGTTACAACCGGAACAGATTCTTGAGAGACCGGTTGAGCCATAGGAACAGGAGATGCAACATTAGATACTTCTGGTCTTGATTCAAGAGTATTGATAGCTCTTTCCTCATTGACAATTTCTTCTCTATATTGTTCATACTTCTTTTTATCCATCATATAGCCGAATAATCCTAGCAGTAAAACGACCGCAATTACAATAAAAATTATATAATTGGAAATTATAAATTCTAACATAAGACCTCTCCTTATTCTATATCTATTTTAACACCCTATGGCTAATAATTCAATTCATTTATTTTAAAATCGCGATTTTTAGGTTGAATTTGAATATAGGTATTTCCATCATTAACAATTAATTCTTCACCATTTAAATATCTATATATAGTTTGACTTGCACGCTTGCTTTTTTCCCATGTTATTGGCACTGCGTAACCATCCGTAATGAAATATCCCTTACCTTTACCCAAATTATCGAGTTCTTGACGACCATAAGAGTCGTAACTCCTATTTGGCACTTGGTATGTAATGATATTTTTAGCTGTATATTGTTCTTTAGTTACATAGTCTGTATGTGCTATATCATTTTGAAATCTCTTGTAAACTTTATTTTCTGCATCGTATTTAAATGTCGTCGATTTAGATGCGCTGTAAGATATATAAATATCATCAGCTTTAATGGCACCTTCCATTTTGCTAACATCTAATTCATCGATGCTATAATTTAATAAATTTTTCTTTTCCGTAGTTGAACGCATTTTGCGAGAAGCAACTTTACTATTAATAAGTTCCATAGAAGTGAATGCCGTGTGTTCGGTTCGCAATCCCAATGTTTTGTCACGGAAAATAGTTTGACCATTTAAATCAGTTATTCCCAAAGTATTAATGTCGTTTATGGCCTCTTTAGATCCCCCAACATGAACATAAATGGCATCATTCTCTAAAGCATAATCTATATAGTAAATACGCGCTGAACGAACAGATCCGATGCGAGCCGTATCTTTATCTTTGTAGATAGCCATAAGTCTCGTTATTCCGCCCTCCGTAATTATCTCATAAATTGTATGAGCATCTTGAAGTCCACTTTGATAACCCCAAACTTTTTTTATATTATTAATCATTACAGCGACATTGCGGGTATTGCTCTTGGGATTAATTATCTCTATTTCCGTTTTCTTTTCCTCTTTTTTTTCAGGAGTTTTGATAAATTTATCAAGTACTGATTTATCGTCATCTCTGCCAAATAAGAAAATGCCTCCTAGTACTCCTAATAATATTACTACACCAGTTATAATAAAGATTACTACTTTTTTTAATCTTTTTTTACTACTTCTCTTTTTCATATTATCACCCAAATTAATAATACCACATTGAAATAATTATTGAAAGTGCCTATTATCTTTGCTATAATTTAGTTGTCGAATGGAGTGATATAATGGATCAAAAGATGATGAAGACACTTGGTGGTATCATCGCGGGTTTTGTTGTATTTATTTTTATACTTTTCATGATATCTAGTTGTTCAAACACTACTTATACATATGATAAGTTAGAAGCAAAAATGATGGATGTTGCTAAGTCTTATTTTGAAGCAAACAAAGATGATCTTCCAAAAGAGGATAAGGATACTAAGAGACTTTAACTTTAAAAAAGATGATTAGTGATGGGAAAATTGAAGAATTAACAGAGTTATTTGATAATGATGAGGTTAAATGTGATGGAAATGTTACGGTTACTAACAATAATGGTTTTTACCTCTATACACCATATTTAAATTGTGGAAAAGATTATGAATCAGTTTATCTAAAAGATAAGATTATTGAAGATAGTCTCGTAACAGAAGAGAGTTCTGATCCAAAATATGGTCTTTATGAAGTGGGAGATAAATATATAATGAAAGGTGAAGTAAAAAATAATTATGTAAAATTCGCCAATCAATTATTTAGAATTCTTCGCATAAACGATGATGGAACTATAAGGGTTTTACAAGTTGATGGTTTAAAACAACAAGTATGGGATAATCGCTTTAATCCAGATTTCAACTATAATGGCGGTATCAATGAGTATTTCTATAATGGTTTAAATTCACGCATTAGAGATGCTGTTGAGAATTATTATAATGATTCCGCAGTTTGGAAAGATGAAGATAAGGGCTATATTGTAAAATCAGATTTATGCGTTGGTAAGCGCAGTCAAGCAGATGTCACTAAAGATGGTTCTACAGAGTGTTCAAAGAAACTTAATGATCAAACTTTTGGATTATTATCCGTTTATGAAATAATGCAAGCTTCTTTGGATGCAAATTGCAATAATACTATTGCCAAATCATGTGCAAACTATAATTGGTTATCAACTAGTGAAGATTCCCTTTGGACAGTAACTGCTGATGCAGAAAACAGTCAATATGTATATGTATTATATAAGATTCCTACTATAAATAATGCTAGCTCATACGCTAATATTAATGTAGTATTTAATTTAACAGATAATGTAGTTTATACTGGTGGAGATGGAACTATAGATAAACCATATGAATTTAAATAGAATTGTATATCACAATTCTATTTTGTTTGCTTAAAAATGATATATAACAAAGATATTTGTTTATATAAATATAGAAAAAGGAAGGTATTTAATGAGAAATGTTGGTACAGTAGTTAGAGGTATTAGAACCCCTATCATTAAGGAAGGAGATGATTTAGCTAATATCGTTGTAGATTCTCTTATGAAAGCCCAAGAATCGGAAGAATTCAAATTTAGAAATCGCGATATCGTAGCAATAACAGAGGCGGTCGTGGGAATTAGTGAAGGAAATTATGTATCTGTTGATGACATTGCTAAAGATGTCTCAAGGAAGTTTCCATCAAAAGAAATTGGCTTAGTATTTCCAATATTAAGTAGAAACAGATTTTCAATGATTCTAAAGGGTATTGCTAGAGGAATGGATAAAATAACCATACAGTTAAGTTTTCCAACAGATGAAGTGGGAAATGGCATTTTAAATGAGGAAAAGTTAGATAATAGTCCATTTACTTTAGATAGTGTAATATCAGAAAAAGAATATATGGAATATTTTGGATATTTTATTCATCCCTTTACGGGAATTAATATGGTAGAGTTTTACCGCAATTTAGTAAAAAGTGAGGATTGTGAAGTTGAATTTATTTTTGCCAATGATCCAAAAAAAATATTAGATTTTCAGCAAGATGTTCTATGCTGTGATATTCATACGCGCTTTAAGACAAAGAAAACTATTGAGGAAAAATCTAGAGGCAATGTTTTGGGGCTACATGAAATAATGACAGAAAGTATTGATGGAAGCGGATTTAATCCGGAGTATGGTTTATTGGGATCAAATAAATCTACAGAGGAAAGATTAAAATTGTTTCCCAAGACAGGTGAGGCATTAGTCAAAAATATTCAGAATATTTTAAAAGAGAAAACAGGAATGAATATCGAAGTTATGGTATATGGTGATGGTGCATTTAAAGATCCAGTTGGTCATATTTGGGAACTTGCGGATCCCGTTGTATCTCCCGCTCATACCGATGGACTTAAGGGAACGCCAAATGAACTTAAATTAAAGTATATATCGGATAATGAATTTGCTAATTTAAAAGGAGATGAATTAAAAGAAGCTATTAAAGGCGAGATTAGAAAAAAGGAGAGTAACTTAAAGGGAAATATGTTATCACAAGGAACAACTCCTCGACGCATCACGGATTTAGTTGGTTCACTATGTGATTTAACTAGCGGAAGTGGAGATAAAGGAACACCAGTAGTTTTTATCCAAGGATATTTCGATAATTTAGCAGATGAATAAAATAAAAAAATATTGATTTTTATAATCAATATTTTTTTGCTATTCTTTAATCCATTTGGCAACTAACACATAATCTTTTGTAATTCTTGTATTAGTATTGAATTTTCTTCCCTCATAATACCAGCCAATGAATTTGTATCCATCGCGCGTTGGAATGACCTCTTTTATAGTCGAATTATCTTTAATAGTTTGCGTTGAAAGAATATTTCCACCATTGGTATTAAAACTTACTTGATGATAAGTGCCTAATACCTTCTTTGTCGTGGTTATTCTTTTGGTGGTCGTAGTCTTCTTTATCTTCTTAGTTGTCTTCTTTTTAGTAGTAGTTTTGACCTTTTTAGTTGTCTTTGTTGGCTTTATTATTATATCTGCTTGATCAATATCGACAAAGGTATTTAAATAGTCATTATTGCCATTGCAATCTAAATAACTCTTTATCTGATATTCTGAATCCAATCTCGTAATTTGAATGAACGATTTATCATAGTTGCATGAGGCACCTTTATCATCTTTTAATTCATCTATAGCTTTGGTGTCTATTAGATGACTTACGTAAACTTTAACTGTATCTCCAGCTTTTGTAGGAATATTATCCTTAGTGAAATAACCTCTGGCAACTTTATCTAGTACTTTTAGATTCTCCTGTAAAATATTCTCTGTCTTTTTATGTTCTTGGTTGTTAATAATAATCGATACTAGTTTGATGCATAAAAACAGTAGTAAGAAAAATATTAACACCTTTAAAAATATCTTCAACCAATTTATATTATTTTTTTCATTATCTCTGTACATAAAATCAATTCCCCCGAATCATATAAATAATCTATATACATTTATTATAACGATATTTTGAAAGTAATGCAATGAAAAAAGTTCTAACAGTTTAGAACTTTCTTATCTTGTAGTAAAATTAGTTGTTAAAGTTTTTTCATTGATGTTTCCCTGAATGTTTTCATCTAACCAAATTCGAGCTTCAAGAGAATCTTCCGAATAGGCTTCTAGGGAGTAACTATTTATAATAAAGTAGTAATTATCGCTATCTTCAAGCATTTCTAAACTTTTGACATGATATATCTTTTCCCCAATAGATACTTTTAAATCCTTATAATCAATAGTACTATCTTTAGATACTAATAATAGTAAATCAAATTCCTTTTTGAAGCCATTTCTATTTCTAAAGGAAATTGTTGTAGGTTTAATATAATCAAAAGCACGATAATCTTCGATTGCTACTAAAGAATCAAAAGTTCCAATATTAACAGAAATTGCTAAATCCCCGTACGAACTTGCCAATATTGCACTTCTTTTAGCAACTGAGTAATTCCATAGTGGAATAGAAATAAAGAATAGTAATGTCGTAATTGTAACACTAACAATTAATCTATTAATGCTTTTTTCCATAAAACCCCCTCTTCTTGAGTGTGATATTCTAACAAATTTGTTCATTATTGTCAAATTTGGCATACCTTGTTAATTTAAATGTGAAGTGCAACAAAGTTGCATTGAAAAAGACATATGAGT
>CAJTKV010000051.1:4139-11553 GCA_910577075.1 uncultured Bacilli bacterium | reverse complement strand
TGTTGTATTACCTGGATTAATAGTTGCTGTTAATTTACTTGTCTTACCAACCATCACATTTAATGATTTCTGATTGATCTTAACACTTGCTATATGTGTTGTGTTATTTACTGTTACATCATAAGTTCCCTTATAATTTCCCAAAGATATTTGGAGTTTTCCCTTTCCGGCCTTTAATCCAGTTATCTTACCTACACTGTCTACAGTAAATATGTCAGGATTCAAACTCTTATAGGTAATCGAATTTGGTTTTACTTCAAAAGATACATAATACCACCCCCAATTTGAAGCGCCATAACTGATTGGTAGAACGCTTTCTCCTCTATCAATTGATATTTTATTGTTTTTAAAGTTCTTCGAAGGATACTCTAAATATACGGCTGTATCATTTACATATCCAACTTTGACTTTTAAATTCGTATCTTTAATTTTACCTGATTTTACATTTGTCGAAGCACTTTCTTGGCGCGAGAATAATTGCACCCAAAAATGTGTTCCATTATGATAGTAGTAACCAATACCTATAGATTTATTATCACTAGCTAAAATATTAGCTTTATGGCCTGATGAATTCATCCAAGCATTCATCGCTTCTTTAGCACCGTAAACTGTATGTGTTCCTGTAGCTATATTTTCTCTACTAGCTTTTTCACTTATAGAAAAGCAATCATAACCAATTGGTCTGCTATGAGAAAAAAATACTGCTGTTTCTCTTGCTCTAACCATAGCTGCTTCCATCAATTCCGCATCAATTTTTAAAGCACCCAAGCCCACTTTCTTGCGCTCTTGATTGACTAAGTTTAGCACTTTCTTAGCTTCATCATAATCAAAAGTGCCTTCCTTTAATGTATAATCATATGTAAGAATCATCGTTCCATCTTCTATTGTAGTTAAACCCTTAGGATAATTAACTGAAACGTTTTTATTACAACCATTTAACCAATAACCATTGATTTCTACTACAGAACTTGGCAAAGTTATCTTTTCAATAACTCTCAAATCTGAAAGTGATTGACTTGGAAACACTTCTATTTTTCCACTAAACACCATTTCCTTTAAATTATGATTGCTTTCCACAACGTAAGATTTCCATTTATCCATGCTTGTACCTATTTCTAGATACTCTAGTTTTTTTAGATAAGAAATAGAATAATTTCCCAATGTTTTAACATTTTTAGGAATTACCAATTTCTTTAAAGTTTCATTATTATAGAAGGCTTTTTTGCCAATATTTTCTACTGTATTTGGTACGACAAAACTATCTTGCTCTTTATATCTAGGATATGATACTAAAGTCTTCATATCTTTAGTATACAAAATATCATCATTTATAACAAAATATGGGCTGTTAGGTGATAAGTGATATTTAAAATCACTTGAGGAAAATTCTGCAGGATTGGATTCAATCTTCTTAACACTGGCTGGAATATATAAATCATTTAAATAATAGCCTGATGTAAAGCCATCCTCAATTACTTCAGTTCCCTCACTTATTACAACCGTCCTTAAAGAGGAACAATTATAAAAAAGATATCTAGGTATATTTTTTACTGAACCTGGCAAAGTAACTTCACTTACTTGTGAGTAGTTGAATGTTTTACTAGCCAATTCAACGACTTTTTTACCATCAATTTGTTCTGGTACTTCAACTACTTTATCAGTTCCTTTATAAGAAGTAATTTTGACATCGCCATCACTTCTTAATTCATATTCATAATTTTCAAAAGTTAAGGCATCAACATTTAAAGTTAAAATACCTAAAAATAGAAATACACTTAATAAAATTTTTTTCATGTAACCAAACTCCTTTTCTTATCTTGATAATACTCTTATATTTTATCTTAGTCAATATACTTTTTCAATTTATTTTTTAAAATAGTAACCTTTCTTAATAATAAATGCCAGAAAAATAGGTCCTAAATGGGTCCTAAATAGTTCTAGACATATAAAAACCTACGTAAATACGTAGGTATCTTTCTTTTGGTAGCGACGGAGGGGATCGAACCCCCGACCTATCGGGTATGAACCGATCGCTCTAGCCAGCTGAGCTACATCGCCATTTATTGCAGCAAATTAATAATAACAAAATATTTGACTTTAGTCAATATCTTTAACAAAAAAAGTGCATACTTGCACTTATTTTGAAAGATACATTGTTTTTCCGTTATCTAAAGTAACTCTTATTGCTACGCCAACTACATAATTATATTTATTAAACACGGGAAATAATAAGAAATCATCTACTCTGTTCAATTTATATTCCTCTGGCAAATAGTTATATAAACTTGATGTTGCGGCCTCAGCTAATGTTTGGTATTCTTCATTATGCTCAAAATCATGGGGAGCTAATGCTTTATCATATTTAATATATAATTCATTTTTAAAATCTTCAACTTTTTCATCAATATGATCAATTTTTAAATCACTTTGAATCACATCAGCACGACTATATCCCTTTTTAACCTCTAAACTGGCGGTTTTATTAACTTTATTGTTATATTGATCACTTATAACTAAATTAACTGTATAAGTGCCAGCATGCTGTACTAATTCCTCGATACTTGTTCCATTAACTTCTACATTACAAGGGCGGGAATAATCAACACAACTTTTGACGAATTCATCGGGTTCGATTTCCTCATCTATTCCCACTTTTGCTTCTTCTATTTCGACATCTGGAGGAGTTGTATCTTTAACGACTATCTTCCCCTTTTTAGTGATAGATTTGTATTTAACTTTATATTGATATTCTCCAACTAAATCATACTTATTATCACTGATGGATACGCCTTTTAAATTCAAAGTGTAATCCTTTTCATCAGCAATCTTATTATCAATGTAATCTGTAATGTTATTTGATACTTCACTTCCTAATTCTACAATTACCTTACTTTTGACATTTAGAGTATAAGTACTTCTTATATATATATATATTCCAACTACAATAATAAATAAAATTACAAGTATCACACAAATAATCTTTACTCTCTTAGGATTTGTTCCCTCATAATAAAACTCTTCTTGATTCATCTTCTACAACCACCTTGAAAAATAAATATTTCGCGTATAGCCGACTTCATAGTTATCAAACACACGAATAATCCAGTTGACTATTGCCGATAATATATCTTCATCTTTTCTTACCTTTATTTTTTTCATTTCTACTTTTAATTCCTTGCGGAAAAAGTAATCATCAATATATTTATTTAGAACTAAATCTAATTGTTCTAGTCTCTTTACTTCATTTTTATCACTTATGTCGACTTTAAAGACATATTTTTCGTAGACATCAATTAATTTATTGGAAAGTTCATCATCATCGTAATATTCAAAGTTAATAATCTTATAAAAATTTGGACAATGACGTAGTATTTGTTTATTCTTATTCATATCCATACCCTTTCTACCAAGATTATACTATAAAATTATCTATTAATAAATAAAAAAACACCTATTTCTAGATGTTTCTTAGATTTACTATTCTTCATTTTTAGTTTCAATAACTTTTTTGCCTTTATAATTGCCACACTCAGGACAAGCTCTGTGTGGTTGAATAGGAGCACCACATTTAGGGCAAGTAATTACACCTGGTAATTCTTTCTTTAAATGAGTACGACGCATTCTCTTTTTAGTTTTACTAGTTCTTCTAAATGGAACTGCCATAGTATCCACTCCTTTCTTACTTGCAATATCTAATCGCTACTTACTAATTCCCAGCCATCGCCATTAAGGTCGTCAATATTGATTCCTTCCTTAACAACACGCATAGGAACTTCCGAAACAATATTTTCCCATATTATTGGACAAATATCAAGATTATTTTTGAATAAATCATAAAAATCATTGAATTTTCCACATATTTCTTCAATTTTAGTCGTAAATTGATATTCTACATCTTCCAAAGTAATAGCACAGGGTAAAATAAATACCCCACTTACTTCTAAATCCATTTCTATTTCATCGCTGATATTTATAGAGATATCTCCCTTAATATGTAAGTTTTTGATATCTCTTATATCAGTGTTTTTATAAAGTTCTTTATCGAGCACAATATCACTATCGACATTGACGATATTATAGGCATTTAATCTATTTAAATCTATTTTCATATTACTTCATTCGATTCATCTGTGCCATTACTTGTTTTACTTGTTTGCTATTGGGTTTTCTACCCATACTAGTCATCAAAGTTTCAATCATTTTTTCATTAATTGGTGGATTCTTTTTAAAATATCCCATCATAAATTTACGAGCTACAAAAAATCCTATTACAGCCCCTATAACTAGTCCTAATACGACTAACAATATATCATGTAACATACCATATCTCCTTTACTAAGTAACATTATATCAATTTAGGACATCTTTTACAAGATTTACCTATTCATAAACGATAAGTTCATGTTGGCTTCGCGTGACATGTATCACTTGAGAAATTATTAACTATTATGGCCGAGTCAAACTCCAAGCCTTTAACGCCATAGGCTGGAGCAACGACTAATTCTCTATTATATTTTTCCGTATCAATATCAATAACTGATGTCTTAGGATATTTTTTCTTAAGTTCGGCGGCGATTAATTTAGCTTCCTCAATACTCTTAGTAATGACGGCTACACTCTTATATTTATCCTTTAAATATTTGATATCACGTCCAATGTGTTGTAAATCGTGAATATCGCGTTTAATAACCGGAATATTGATATTTTTTCTTATGGCACTGACATGATTAAGTCCTAAAACACTATTGGCATACTCAATAATTTCTGGACTAGATCGATATGTCTTATTTAGTTCTAAGTACTTACTATCTTCGGTAAAAATGTTTTGTAAGACATTTAAGTTTTCATAGTGATAATATGGATTAACCGTCTGATTGGTATCTCCTAAGATAGTAAATTCGGCCTTCTTAAATATCTTGCGCAAGATTTTATATTGTAAGTAGGTATAATCTTGGGCTTCATCAATTACGACATGCCTTACATAGACTTTGTAAGGGAATCCCTCTAATAGACACCTCATATAGATAAATGGTGTGGCATCTTCATAATTAATAACCTTCTTAGATAAATTGCGCATATTTTCATGCTTGCGATAATTTCCCTTATAACTATCCTGGAATATTAAAGAATCAAAGAAATTCTTATAGATAGAGATATAATCTTTTTTAAAGTTGGCTATTTTGTATAGGCGACTTAATATCGAGATATAGTCCTTTTTAGTTCCCTTAAAATAGCGGTTATTTATTTTTTCAGCAATCAGTTCTACTCTTTCAAAGAGAGGCATCTTATCATATCTTTCAAAGAGATATTCATTAAGTTCCATAATGGGAATGACGGTCTCTTTATATTCTAAGTCACTCGTGAAACGTGCGGCTTTTGTATAATACTTTGTAAAAGCTTCAAGTGCCGGAATAATATCATCACTTAACTTATATTTGATTAGATCATTATCCTGTCTAATTCCCTTGTAATATCTTTCGACAAAAGAAGAATATGGTTCAACACGATAATATTCACTGATAAAGGATGCGGCAAAACTGTGGTAAGTCGTTTGCAAGGTATTTTCTTCACCTAGGTCTGGTAAGACGTTAGATATATATTCCGTAAATACATCGTTTGGCGAAAATATCAAGACGTTAGTACTGGTTAGATATTCCATTTTGTATAGTAAAAAGGCAATTCTATGTAGCGCCACACTTGTTTTTCCCGATCCAGCGATACCTTGAACGATAATGGTCTTCGTCTTATCATCGCGAATTATTGCATTTTGTTCAGCTTGAATAGTATTGACAATATTTTTCATTTTTTCATTACTGCTCTCAGCTAAGACTTCTTGGAGTATCTCATCATCAATATTGATATTTGTATCAAAGACATGCTTTAATTCGCCATTTTCAATGCGATATTGACGTTTTCGCGTAATTACTCCACTTTCAGTGCCACCAGGAGATGTATAAGATGCCTCACCTAGTTCATAATCATAAAACAAACTAGATATAGGAGCACGCCAATCCATGACCAAATAGTCCATATCTCTCTTTATGGACGTAATACCTATATATAAATTTTCATCATTAAAAATGATTGATCCGAAATAAGGGTTATCTTTGACCTTATATAATCTTCGAGCTTTTAATGTTTGTTCATTTAATATATTTATTCTTAAATCGTTTTCTTGAACAAAGGAATAACGTTCTCCTTTATCTAACTCTTGATCAATTTCCCATCTTAATCTTTGAAATTCCTTTAAAGATTCGGATTCGTCGGTTACTTTAACGCCAATTTCATCTAGTTGTCTATTAACTTCTTTTACAGTATCATCAAGTTTTTGTTTTTCAAGGAGATAATCTTCTTTACTTAAATTCATACTTCCTCCTATTACTTTTTTAAACCAAGTAAAATCATTATATAAAAAATAAAATAAAAATACAATAACCTACTGTTGTACTTTTATTTGTTTACATAAATTTTAGTCAATGATTTAGGCTTTTTCTTTTTTATGCTTGCATTTAATTCTATTTCAGCATTTATACCATGCTTAGAAATTATCTCATTAGCTAAACTGCTTTGAGCAGCATCAAGCATTTGCTCATACTCCGCAATAGCTGTTTTTCTATCATCTATCTCAGAAAACAATTGCTCATTATATTCCTCTAAAAATTCGATTGTTTCTCTTAAGGAGATGGCATCATCATTATTACAGTCTTTTTTTATCTCTAAGACCTCGTCAATGAACTTTTTACTTCCCCTTAATTTTTTTACTTTGGAAAAACCGCTTATATTAAAGCAAGTAAATACCGTTAAAATTGATGATAGTGCAGGTGCAATATTACTTTTTGTAATAATCGCAATAATAGCAAATATTACTATTATTGAAACATAGCCTATCCCAAATAATTTAAGGGAAAAATTGCGCTTTTGGCGATAACGCTCATCATAGACATTGGCTAAATCCGCAATAGGCATATTTAAACGCTCAGGAATATCATATAACAAAGAATCCTTTATCATTTGCGAATTCTTTTTAATTTTATCCTCTAAAGTTACTAAGTTCTTTTGAGCCGTAGTTAGGGATTTATAACATTCATCAAATCTATTCATTTTCGCTATTACCCATATGCAAATTCAATTTTTTTAAGCCATCTTCTAAAATTTTCATGTCATTTTCGGGAATTAATTCTGGTCCATATGGTAAAACTTTATTTTCTTGAGCTAATAAAAGAGACATATATTCATCTATAGCTTGTTTAAATTCCGTGATAAATGTCTCATTGTTGGCAAGAGCTGTTGTTAATTCCTGCACCAAAGCTTTTAAGTCGTTATCCTTTTTTTCATTTCCTAGGAGGATATTGGCATCATTTATGCCCTTTTTCATGCTTTGAATATTAGCTAACTCTTCTATTGCCTTTTTGTA
>CAJTKV010000051.1:0-4129 GCA_910577075.1 uncultured Bacilli bacterium | reverse complement strand
TCTATTGGGGCATGATTAAGTAACATAAAGGAAACCACTAATGTCGCAACAGGGATGAATATAGGTATACTTGTTGCTAGGAGGAACTCGGCTAGTGCAAATACTGCTAAAACAATGCACCCATTTAATAAAAATCTCCCAAATAGTAGTAATAGTTTAGTCTTTTTCTCTTTTCCTAATGCAACACGGCACTCACTTAAGCTTTCGCTATTATCTAGAGGTAGACTTTCAATTCGCTTTTTAATGGCTTCATAGGCCTCATTTTGTCTTTGATTAATTTGTTTAACATTATCTAAATAATTTATTGCCTCTTTTAAAGATTTATAATATTTACTTAATAATTCCATAAAATTACTCCTTTTTAAATTTTGTTATTTCCGGTTCGATGATCATCTTTATAGTCTCTAGGGGTTTCATACACCATAACTTTGCGAGTTTTTTGTTGGTAAAGCTAACATCTATTTCGGCGTTTATACCATGGCTTTCTAAAATTTCATTAGCCAACAAGGTATTTTCTTCTTCCAAATTTTGACCAACTATATTTAGATAATCTTTAATGTCTTGCATTTCTCCTGACAGTTCTCTTATTTTTTCGTAACATTGCAAGATAAGTTCTCTAACTTCTAAATCTTCATATTCTCCCAAATGTTTTTGGCATCTTATAGCATTCTGGTAATCGCGAATACTTCTAAAAAGTTCGGATAAAGGCTTTTTGTTAATTCCGAATAGTAAAAATAGATGAAATATCACATGAAAGAATATTCCCCATGCCGGAAAAAGGACCCCTAAGTTTAGCAAGATAGGATAAGTTATCCCTACTCCACAAAAGTACGCGATATTTTTACTAATAATAGACCTACGCGCATTTTTTTTATTTTTTTTTGCTTCCAAGAGAAGGGCCTGGGCATTATTCGCCTGAGCAGCCGCATTTTTGGAATTCTTATCGAGATAATTATTTAAGAAATCAAGACATTTTTTGATACTATCAACATCTCTTTCTAGTGTCTGATATTTAGCTGTTGCATCATATACTGGTTGATAAATTTCTCTTATATTACTCATTTTAACATCCTCACTTGTCTTTTTTTTCACCCTTAAGTTCCAAACGCAACATGTTTATAGAATTGGCCGTAATTGTCGCGGATTGAATTTCCACTTTTTCATCGATTCCAGCCTCGCGATACAATTCATTCATCTCCGCTTCGAGATTTTTAACAAATTTTTTCTTCAAACTTTCAAAACGCTTTTTATTATCGTCTTTGGATTTTTTTAGATTTTGAGCTTTATTATTTAGTTCTAATAATTTGGCATATAATTTGCGCGCATTAGTTTTTTTGTCAATCTTATCTTTCGTGGTTATATAACTCTTTTTAGCATCTAAGTATTCTTTAATTTCATTTCTTCGCCAGATGGCATTACACAAAACGGCTATAACTGGAAAAAGAATGGCCGATATAGCACTAGATTTAAGGATAAGTAAATCTACAGGGATTGCCAATAATATAAAGATAATTCCTCCAAAGATAATACCTCTAAACTTTACTTTAGATGCCTCATATCTTGCGTCTAATTTATTGAATCTTTCAACTTCCCCGATAAAGGATTGCAAATCTAGCCTACTTTCATAAAGGCCTAGAGAGTTATTATCTCCATCAATAACTTCTATTCCCTGGTTGGCTTTTTCGACTAAATCTTCAAACTCCTGTGAGGCATCAGCTATTTCTGTATTTATTAAGGCGTTAGAGGATTCTAGTTCTAATAATGAATTCCAAATATCTTCTAATATTTCTTTCATTAAAACCCTCCTTGCTCTAGCGAGTATGATACCATTAAATAGGCGAAAAAACAATAAAAATGCGAAAAAAAATAAGAATGCTTTAATTCTTATTTATAAGTTCTCTGGTTTTATACTGTATACTTTGTTTTTGGTGCTTTCCTCTGTTGTAATACTTTTAACATAATTAATATATTCAGAATAGATTTGGTATATCTCTGGATTTAATTCTTTACTTTCTGAACCAATATCCTCGTGTTTCTCATCTTCTTTTAAAAGAGCAACGCTTTCATATTCTTTTCTTAATTTATGGTAAAGACAACGAGCCTCAAAAACTTCTTCATATAAGGTATTTTTATCTTTTTTCTCTTCTGCTACTTTAGGTGTTTCCGCTTGATCATTACGATATGCTTTTCTAACTCTTTTGGACTTTGTTGTTGCGTATATTGCATTTCCTATAATAAGGAATGTAGCTAATGGAATAGATATAGTGCCAAATATTTCCAAAGTCATTATGATAAAAGAACGAAGATATAACCATTTGAGAATTTTACTAATTTTAATATCCTCTTCACTTTTTGGTGTGTTTTCTGCCTTCGCAAATTGTTTCATAAAGGCATTACTTGTATAATCATTACGCATTTTTTCTTCGTGTTCTTTAGTTAATAATTCATTATAGGCATTATTAAGTTCTATTAGATGTTCATGAGCTTCTTTAAGTTCTCTTTCCATCTCCTGTATTTTTTCTGGCATCACATTTCCCCCCTAACGGGAGCATATACTACCATGTTTATCGAAAAAAGTCAAAATAAATTTGCTAATTTTTGAAAATGAAGATATAATCTAATATTTTTACTTCGTCTCCGCGCTTTGCTCCTAGATGTTCAAGTTCCTCTTCGACACCCATTCCACGCAATTTGCGACCAAATCTTTCGACGGATTCGTCTTCATCAAAACGCGTCATATAGAAGAGAGTTTCAACTTCTTTGCCCGATAAAACCCACAAATCATTTTCTCTTTTAATAGTAAAAGGACGCTCATTTCTGTATTTATATAAAATATGACTTTCCTTTATTGTATCATTATCATACAGTTCTACTTCATCTAAAGAGTCTACCATATTGGCAAGTTCTTCAATCATGGCGTCTAGTCCTTCGTTGTTAATAGCTGAGATAGGATATATTACCTCTTCGGGATATTTTTTCTTGAATTCATCCAAGTTTTTTCTAGAACCTTCGATATCCATCTTGTTGGCAATAATAATATGTGGCTTTTCAATTAACTTTTGGTCATATTTTTCAAGTTCGTCGACTATCTTTTCAAAATCTTCGCTAGGATTTCTACCTTCTGTTGCTCCCATATCTAAAACATGAGCAATTACTTTGGTACGCATAGCATGACGCAAAAATTTGTGTCCTAAGCCAATTCCTTCACTGGCTCCTTCGATAAGTCCAGGTAAATCAGCCATGACAAAATTTCTTCCGCCCTGTAATTTTATAACACCTAAATTGGGATTTAAAGTCGTAAAGTGATAAGCACCAATTTTGGGGTTGCAATTGCTAATCATAGATATTAAAGTGGACTTCCCAACACTTGGCATTCCCACTAGACCAACATCTGCTAAGACTTTTAATTCACACTTTACCATCAAGGATTCGCCGGGCTCTCCTAGTTCACTCATGCGAGGAGCAGGATTTTCATGATTAGCAAAAGCTCGGTTTCCTCTTCCACCTCTTCCGCCACGGGCAATAACAACCGATTCGCCCTCTTTAGTTAGATCGGCGATGACCTCGTTAGTATCTAAATTAGTGATAGTCGTGCCCATTGGTACTTTGATAATGACATCTTCTGCATTAGAACCATTCTTATTGCTTCCTTGACCATTAATTCCCTTATGTCCCTTAACATGTTTCATCATTTTTAAATCTATTAAAGTTTTTAAACCCGGTTCGGTAGCAAAGATAATATTTGCTCCATGGCCACCATTTCCTCCATTAGGTCCACCCATTTCGATGAATTTTTCTCTTCTAAAAGATGTACATCCGTCGCCACCTTTACCGGCTTCGACATATATTTTTACCTCATCAGCAAACATCTCTTCACTTCCTCTCTTTAAGTTCAATTATTGTACAACCAATATTCATATTATACAAGTAATATCGCAAAACTAACTTATTATTTTTTAAACTTTGATGAATTTTTTGCCTTAAAATACCATAACCCTTGCCATGTATGACACAAATCTTTGTCTTATATAATTTATAATTGTCATTTATAAAGTCATTTACCACAGTCATAACGGTGTCCTCTGTAAAACCATGAACATCTAACTGTGGTAATATTTCAATAAAAGGA